>JAGQTW010000188.1 GCA_020438785.1 Mycobacterium sp.
AAGAGCAAGTTCGACAACAAGTACGGCACCCGGCACTCGCTGATCGACGGCATCAACCGCGGCACCGACGTGCTGATGGGTGGCAAGAACGTTCTCATCTGCGGCTTCGGCGACGTCGGCAAGGGCTGCGCCGAGTCGCTCAAGGGCCAGGGCGCGCGCGTCTCGGTCACCGAGATCGACCCGATCAACGCACTGCAGGCGCTGATGGAGGGCTTCGACGTGGTGACCGTCGAGGAGGCGATCGCCAACGCCGACATCGTCATCACCTCGACCGGCAACAAGGACATCATCACCCTCGACCACATGAAGGCGATGAAGGACAAGGCCATCCTGGGCAACATCGGCCACTTCGACAACGAGATCGACATGGCCGCCCTGGAGCGCTCCGGCGCCAAGCGGATCAACATCAAGCCGCAGGTCGACGAGTGGGTTTTCGACAGCGGCAAGTCGATCATCGTGCTGTCCGAGGGCCGGCTGCTGAACCTGGGCAACGCCACCGGCCACCCCTCGTTCGTGATGAGCAACAGCTTCTCCAACCAGGTGATCGCGCAGATCGAACTGTGGACCAAGAACGACGAGTACGACAACGAGGTCTACCGGCTGCCCAAGCATCTCGACGAGAAGGTGGCCCGCATTCACGTGGAAGCGCTGGGTGGTTCGCTGACCAAGCTGACCAAGGATCAGGCCGAGTACATCGGTGTCGATGTCGAGGGCCCGTACAAGCCGGAGCACTACCGCTACTGAGGTAGTGTCCCCGCGGTGGGGCGGGTACTACGGCTTGTCGTTGTGCTGTTGACGGTGGGATTCGTGGACGTTGTGACGGCCCATGCCGATCGCAGTCACGACCCTTACTACAACGAGGACGCCTACACCGCTTTCTACACCCCGCCGGATCCGATCCCGCCCGGTGCGCCCGGCGACCTGATCCGCACCGAACCGTCGCGGCTGGTGCTGGAACCCTCCGGTCAGCTGGGCATGATCATGGCCACCGGCACCCGGGTGATGTACCGCAGCGTCGACGGCCGCGGCAACCCCGACGTCGTCACCGGCACGTACTTCGAGCCGTACAACGACTGGCCGGGCACGGGCCCGCGCCCGTTGATCGTCTACGGTCCCGGCACCCAGGGCCAGGGCGACCAGTGCGCACCCTCGCGGATGTTCAACCAGGGCATCCACTGGTCGCCGAACGCCGACTTCGCGTTCAACTACGAGGAGATGTTCGTCGCCACGATGGTGGCCCGTGGCTTCGCCATCTTCATGCCCGACTACGAGGGTCTGGGCACCATCGGCGTGATGCACACCTACGTCAACCGGCTCTCCGAGGGCCACGCCATGCTCGACGGCGCGCGGGCGGCGATGCAACTGCCGGACACCTCGCTGGACCACCACGGCCCGGTGGCGTTCTGGGGTTACTCGCAGGGCGGCGGCGCGGCGGCCTCGGCGGCGGAACTGGCCGCGAGCTACGCCCCGGACGTGCATGTCGTCGGGTCCTACGCCGGCGCCCCGCCGGCCGACCTCAAGCTGATGTTCCCGTACGCCGACGGCAACGCGCTGGTCGGCGTGGTCGGCTACGCGCTGAACTCGATCATGGCCGCCTACCCCGAGCATGCCGACGAGGTCCGCGCGCTGCTCACCCCGCGCGGCGAGGACATGGTGAACAAGACCGCCGAGCAGTGCGTGCCCGAGACGATCTTCAACTTCATGTTCCGCCATCTCGGGCCCTACTTGAATCGCGACATCGACGACATCGTGAACTCCGAGCCGTTCTCGACCATGTTCGCCGAGCAGCGGATCGGCACGCTGCGCCCGAACGCCCCGGTGCTGATCAACAGCAACCACTTCGACCCGCTGGTGCCGTGGATCGGGGCCAACCAGCTCGGCCGGGACTGGTGCGCGCAGGGCGCCGACGTCGAGTTCCGCACCAACGAGGAGCCGCCGTTCCTCAACAAGACCTCGACCAACCACGCCCTGCCGATGTTCGTCGACGGCGAGCCGGCGATGCAGTGGATCGCGGCCCGGTTCAACGGCGAGCCGAGCACGCCCAACTGCGGGGAGTTCTGAGGTTAGGCTGCGGCCGTGCTCATCGTGATCGAGGGACTCGACGGCGCGGGCAAGCGCACGCTCACCGACGGGCTGCGCCGCGCGTTCACCGCCGAGCGCCGCTCGGTGACCACGCTGGCGTTCCCGCGCTACGGCCAGTCCGTCACCGCGGACCTGGCCAGCGAGGCCCTGCACGGCAGGCACGGGGACCTCGCCGAATCGGTCTATGCGATGGCGGTGCTCTTCGCGCTCGACCGCGCCGGCGCCGTCGAGCAGATCGCCGCGCTGACCCGCGCGCACGACGTCGTCATCCTCGACCGCTACGTCGCGTCCAACGCCGCCTACAGCGCCGCCCGGCTGCATCAGGACGCCGACGGCGAGATGGTGTCGTGGGTGGGCGAGTTCGAGTACGACCGGCTCGGCCTGCCGGTGCCCGATCGCCAGATCCTGCTCGACGTGTCGGTCGAACTGGCCGCGCAGCGCGCCCGGAGCCGGGCCGAGCAGGAGTCCGACCGGGCCCGCGACGCCTACGAACGCGACGACGCGCTGCAGCAGCGCACCGGCGCCGTCTACGCCCAACTGGCCGCCCGACACTGGCGCGGACCGTGGTCGGTGGTCGGCGCCGACGTCGACGCCGGAGGTCTGGCGGCCGACCTTTCGGCCTGAGCGCAACTCGCCCGCGTGTGGTAGCGGGGGTTTATCCCGAATCGGTGACACCATGGTCTCCATGAGGCAGAGAATTCTGGTTGTCGACGACGACGCATCGCTGGCTGAGATGCTCACCATCGTCCTGCGTGGTGAGGGGTTCGACACCGCGGTGATCGGCGACGGCACGCAGGCCCTGACCGCCGTGCGCGAGTTGCGGCCCGATCTGGTGCTGCTGGACCTGATGCTGCCCGGCATGAACGGCATCGACGTGTGCCGGGTGCTGCGGCAGGACTCCGGCGTGCCGATCGTCATGCTGACCGCCAAGACCGACACCG
>JAGQTW010000189.1 GCA_020438785.1 Mycobacterium sp.
ACCACGGGTAGGTGCTGCCGCCCCAGCTGGTGGCCAGCGTCAGCCCGGAGGCGCCGAGCCCGACGAAAAGGATTCCGGCGTAGTCGATCACCGGCCTGCCGACCCGGCCGAGGGCGGGGATCGTGAGCGCCGCGACGACGAACACCACGACCGCGACGGGCACGTTGATCCAGAAGGCCCAGCGCCAGGACAGATGGTCGGTGAAGAAGCCGCCCAGCAGCGGGCCGATCACCGTCGTCACCCCGAACACCGCCCCCAGCGCGCCCTGGTAGCGGCCACGTTCGCGCAGCGGGATGACCTCGCCGATCACCGCCATCGAGGTGACCATGATGGCCCCGCCGCCGATCCCCTGCAGTGCCCGGGAGGCCACCAGCATCGTCATCGACGACGACAGGCCGCACAGCACCGAGCCGGCGAAGAAGAACACGATCGCGGCCTGGAAGATCGCCTTGCGCCCGAACAGGTCACCGAGTTTCCCGACGATGGCCGTGGTGATCGTGGATGCGAGCAGGTAGCTGGTCACCACCCAGGATTGATGGCCGGCGCCGCCCAGGTCGGCCACCACCGTGGGCAGCGCGGTGGCCACGATGGTCTGGTCCAGTGCGGCCAGCAGCATGCCGAGCAGGACCGCGACGAAGATCAGGTTTCGTCGTCGGGCGCCGATGCGGGCGCCACCGGTCTCCGGATCCGCAGCGGCGGTTGTGGGCGCCGTCAGCTCGGCGGCCGCGAGACGCACTGGGCGGAGTACAGCTCCTCGCCGAGCTTCTCCATCAGCTCGAGTTGCGTCTCGAGGTAGTCGACGTGCTTCTCCTCGTCGGCCACGATCTCCTCGAACAGCACCGCGGTGGTGGAGTCCTGCTTCTCCCGGCACAGGATGATGGCCGGCTTGAGCCGCGCGAGCACCTCGTACTCGATCGCCAGGTCGCTCTCGAACTGTTCCCGCAGGCTCTGCCCCACCCGCAGCGAGCCGATGCGCTGGTAGTTGGGCAGGCCGTCAAGCAACAGGATCCGGTCGGTGATCCGCTCGGCGTGCACCATCTCATCGAACGACTCGGCCCGGGTGTGCTTCGCCAACTCGGTGAAACCCCAGTTCTCCTGCATCTTCGCGTGCAGGAAGTACTGGTTGATGGCGGTCAGCTCGCTGGTCAGCTGCTCGTTGAGCAGGCGCAGTACTTCGGGATCTCCTTGCATGGCGGCTCCTGCCGGGAATGGGCGACGGTCGGAATTCCCAATCTAGTGCAGCCCAGACGACGGGCGAGGTGATCCGGCGTGTCGGCGGGGTGTGCCGACTAAGGTTAGGATGCGCTAACCTAGCCGGTGCGAGAGGAGCAGTCGATGTACGTGTGCCTGTGCACCGGCGCCACCACCCAGGCGGTCGCCGACGCGGTCGCCAGCGGCGCCACCACCTGCAACCAGGTCGCCGCCCACTGCGGCGCCGGGCTCGATTGCGGTCGGTGCCGCCGCACCGTGCAGGCCATCATCGCCGCTGAACGCCCGCGGGGTTGCCCGGAGCGTGAGGTCGTCAGCTCGAGCGGCCGCGGCTGAACTCCGCGAGGGCCTCGG
Organism: Mycobacterium sp.; assembly: GCA_020438785.1. Lineage (GTDB taxonomy): Bacteria > Actinomycetota > Actinomycetes > Mycobacteriales > Mycobacteriaceae > Mycobacterium. Next base: position 1,564 of record JAGQTW010000189.1, read on the forward strand.
CGTTCGCGGCCGCACCCATCAGCTTCTCGAACCACCCGTTCTCGCGCGTCGTCGCGGCGGCGATCTCCCCGCGAATCGGTTCCACCATGGTCTGCTTGACCGCGATGAGACTCGAAATCGGCCGGGAGGCAAGCACTTCGGCGTGCGTGCGAACGTCGGCCAGCAGCGCGTCCGGTTCGCACACCTTCCACACCAGGCCCATCCGGTGGGCTTCCTCGGCGCTGACCCACTCCGAGGACATCAGCAGCCAGGCGGCGTTCTGCCGACCGATCAACTGCGGCAACAGGTAAGACGATGCCGCCTCCGGCGCGACCCCGAGGCTGGTGAACGGGCACTTCAGCCGCGCGGTCGCGGACATGAAGGCCAGGTCGGCGTAGCCGAGGATGGTGGTGCCGATACCCAGCCCGATGCCGTTGACCGCGCAGATCAGCGGCTTGGGGAAGTTCGTCAGCGCCGAGATCAGGCCGGGGAAGCCGTGCCTGCCGACCGCGAAGTCGGGATTGGTGATGCGCTCCTGCATCTCGGTGAGGTCCTGGCCGGCGCTGAACGCCCGGCCGGTGCCGGTGATGATCACGACCGCGACCTCGGGATCATCCGCGGCGGCCAGCAGCGCATCGGCGGTGGCGTCGTAGAGCGCCTCGTTGAACGCGTTGAGCGCCTCGGGGCGATCGAGGGTCAGGGTGCGGACCCGGTTCTCGTCGGCGATGTGCAGCGTCATGGCAAGAACCTAACCGTTGCTGTACACCCGGCTGGGGTCGACCAGCACCGCGGTGCGGCGCTGGTCGACCATCGTCCGGTCGTAAGCGTCCCAGTCGTCGTGGGTGCCGCCGCAGGCGGTGAACACCTCGCGCAGCAACAGCCGCAACCGGTCGGGGCCGTCCAACCAGTCCACCGGGTCGTCGGGGCCCGCGAGTTCGGCGGGCCCCTCCACCGTCGCCCACTGCCAGCCGTCGCGGAAGGTCACCGCCAGTTGCGGGCGCGCCCGCAGGTTGGCCAGCTTCACCCGACCGTAGGTGACGAAGCCGAGCACCGGCCGCCCGGTGGCCGGGTGGTCGAGCACGCCGGCGTTGACCAGCGATGCCTGGATCGTGCCGTCGGAGCGCAGGGTCGACACGACCGCCAGGCCGCGATCGGCACGGGCCAGCGCCGCGGCGTCGGACAGCGTGGTCACTGTGTCGGCCGGGAGGCGACGTCGGCACGAAACGGGCTGCGGTAGCAGTATCGACTGGTCGGCACTGCGTCGATGTTCGTGCTGGCGCCGAAGGACGAGGTACTGGCGACCATCTTCTGCATCCGGTCGGACAGGTCGGCGTCGTCGGCGGCGCCGAAGAACGCATGCAGGCTGCCGACCGCCTCGATCGGGAACTGCTCCTCGACGATCGCCGACAGCGCGGGCGCGTCCGGGGTGAGCCCGCGCACCACGTAGTTCTGCACATAGCCGAAGGTGGACTGGGTATCGATGGCCACCTGGGTGTGGCTGCCGTGCCACCGGCTCAGCCAGGTGGCCTCGTCGAGGTCGGCGGGCCTGCGCAGCAGCGCCATGTTCGCCAGCCCGGGCGAGCGCTCCCCCGGCGGTGTCGGCGCCGGCGGCATCGGCGCGGACTCGGTGACCAGATACGCGGCGACGTGTTCGGCGTGCCGCCCGAGGATGTCCAGCGCGGTGGTCGTCTGGTCGCCGTAGTACTGCTGGGTCCACAGGCTGACCAGCGCCTGCACCGGCGGGTCCAGCGTCGTCAGCGTCATCAGGGCGTCGCGGACGGCGGCGTCGCGCACGTACACCGTCAGGCCGGGCGGGTCCAGCGCGAGCAGCTCGTCGACGACCGGTCCGCGCAGCCGCTCGGCCCAGGCGTCGTCGGCGGTGCCGGTGCGCAGGGTGACGATCACCTTCTCCATCGCAGTGAACCTACCGCCTGCCCCCCTCGGTCGCGGTAGCGTGTCCGCCGCGGGGGGACGAGAGCGCGTCAAGGACCCACCGAGGAGTGCAAGTGGCCGAAGCCAACCCGACCGACGACGCCGTGCGCCGCGATGTCCTGCCCATCCCCGATCCCCAGCACGTCGGGCTGACCACCTACGACGCCCGGGATCCGAACACCAGCTATCCGCCGATCAAGGAACTGCGGCCGCCCACGGGTGCACCCAACGTGCTGATCGTGCTGATCGACGACGTCGGCTTCGCGGCCTCGTCGGCGTTCGGCGGCCCGTGCGAGACGCCGGTGGCCGAGCGGCTGGCCGGAGAAGGCGTGAAGCTCAACCGCTTTCACACCACCGCACTGTGCTCGCCGACCCGCCAGGCCCTGCTGACCGGACGCAACCACCACTCGGTCGGAATGGGCGCTATCACCGAGATGGCCACCTCCGCGCCGGGCAACAGCAGCATCCGGCCGCTGAACAAGGCGCCGATCGCCGAGACCCTCTGTCTCAACGGCTACTCCACCGCACAGTTCGGCAAGTGCCACGAAGTGCCACTCTGGGAGGTCTCTCCGGCCGGCCCCTTCCAGCAGTGGCCCACCGGGTCGGGCTTCGAGTACTTCTATGGCTTCGTCGGCGGCGAGGCCAACCAGTACTACCCGGGTCTGTTCGAGGGCACCACACCCGTCGAACCGCCGCGCACCCCGGAAGAGGGCTACACGCTCACCCAGGACCTGGCGGACCATGCCATCACCTGGGTACGCCAGCAGCAGGCACTGATGCCCGACAAGCCGTTCTTCATGTATTTCGCGCCCGGCGCGACGCACGCCCCGCACCACGTGCCGAGGGAATGGTCGGAGAAGTACCGCGGCAAGTTCGACGAGGGCTGGGATGTGCTGCGGCAGAGGATCTTCGCAGCGCAGAAGAAGCTCGGCGTGATCCCGAAGGACGCCGAGCTGACCGTGCGCCCCGGCGAGATCCCGGCCTGGGACGACATGGCCGACGAGCTCAAGCCCGTCCTGTCCCGGCAGATGGAGATCTACGCCGGTTTCCTCGAGCAGACCGACCACGAGATCGGCCGGGTGATCGACACCCTGGCGGATCTCGGGGTGCTGGAGGACACGCTGATCTACTACATCATCGGTGACAACGGCGCCTCCGCCGAGGGCACCCCGCAGGGCTGCTTCAACGAAATGGCCGTACTCAACGGCATGGGTGGGATCGAAACCACCGAGTTCATGATGTCCAAGGTCGACGACTTCGGCACACCGGACGCCTACAACCACTACGCGGTGGGCTGGGCGCACGCGCTGTGCACGCCGTACCAATGGACCAAACAGATCGCGTCGCACTGGGGCGGCACCCGCAACGGCACCATCGTGCACTGGCCGAAAGGCCTGTCCGACAAGGGAACCGTCCGCGATCAGTTCCACCATGTCATCGACGTCGCGCCCACCATCCTGGAGGCCGCCGGCATCCCGGCGCCGCTGTACGTCAAGGGGATTCAGCAGGCCCCGTTGGAGGGCGTCAGCATGTTGCCCACGCTGCGCGACACCGCGGCACCGGAGTCGCACGTCGTGCAGTACTTCGAGATCCTGGGCAACCGCGGCATCTACCACAACGGCTGGACGGCGTGTACCAAACACCGCACGCCCTGGCTGCAGGACCAGCCACCATCGTTCGACGCCGACATCTGGGAGCTCTACGGACCCGACGACTGGACCCAGTCCCGCAACCTGGCCGCCGAGAAGCCGGACAAACTGGCCGAACTGCAACGGCTTTGGCTTATCGAGGCGGTCAAGTACAACGTGGTCCCGCTGGACGACCGCAGCTTCGAGCGGATCAATCCCGATATCGCGGGGCGCCCGCAACTCATCCGCGGCAACAGCCAACTGCTCTTTCCCGGCATGCGGGTGCCCGAGGGTGCGATGATCAACATCAAGAACAAGTCCCACCAGGTGACCGCCGAGGTCGTGGTCCCCGACGGAGGGGCGAACGGGGTGATCGCGACCCAGGGCGGCCAGGTCGGCGGCTGGGCACTCTACGTCCACGAGGGAAAGCTGAAGTACTGCTACAACTTCTTCGGTATCCAGCACTTCTTCGTCGCCGCGGACACCCCGGTGCCCGCCGGAAAGCACCAGGTGCGGATGGAGTTCGCCTATGACGGCGGCGGCTTGGCCAAGGGCGGCACCGTCACGCTCTACTACGACGGGAAGCCGGTGGGCACCGGCCGGGTCGAGATCACCATTCCGATGGCGTTCTCCGCCGACGAGGCCTGCGATGTCGGGCGCGACACCGGCTCCCCGGCCTCACCGGACTACGGGCCGACGGACAACGAGTTCACCGGGACGATCGACTGGCTGCAGATCGATATCGGCGATGACGGCCAGGACCACCTGATCACGCCGGAGGACCGGCTCAAGGTTGCGATGGGCAAGCAGTAGTCAGCCGCCCCGATCAATCCCTGAGCCAGCGCGGCGTGATGAACACGCCCTCGGCCTCGACGGTGATGCCCTCGGCGTCGGAGATATGGCCGGCGCAGAACGTCTTCACCCCGTCGGTGCGGGTGATCGCCGCCTCGGCGCGCAACGGGCCCAACGGCGTGGCGCGCAGGTAACGCATGGTGATGCTGCCGGTGAACCGCGGCTTGCGGTCCGGGCTGGCGGCCTCGCCGAGCACGTGGTCGAGGATCAGCGCGGACACCCCGCCGTGGACGTGTCCCGGCGGGCCCTCGTAGGCCGCGCCGAGGTGGAAGTCGGCCCAGCGCCTGCCGTCGGGTTCGTGCCGGACCTCCAACGGTGGCGCCAGCGCGTTGCGGATGCCGATCACGGCGTTGCCCCAGCCGATGCTCTCCCCCGAGGTGGTGCGGCGGACGCCGAACGCGCCGTCGATCTGCGTGCTGCGCAACCGCGCCACCGCGGCGTCGATGTCGGCCTGGACCGCGGCGACGGTCTCCGCGTCCGCCCGGGTGCGGATGGTGGCGTCGACGAGGTCGCGCACCGAGGAGGCCAGCGGTTCGTAGAGCGCGCGCAGCCGCGCGATCTCCTCGGCGGAGATGTCCTCGACGGTGAATTCCAGCACCCAAGCACTAGTACACGCCCGATGTCGAGGCTGTCTAACCGCGGTCCCGGCGCCCTATCGTTCGCCGCGGTTGCAACGGTGTCGGGATCTCCGACGCTGACCTACCCTGTGCTCATGGCGGGTCCGCTGGCCGACACCGAGCCGTACTACGACCTCGGCGGCTACCGCCGCGCCGTCGACACCCCGTCCGCATCGGCCGCGCTCTGGTTCAACCGGGGCCTGGTGTGGGCCTATGCGTTCAACCACGAGGAGGCCGTCCGCTGCTTCGAGCGGGCGCTCGAACTCGATGACGGCCTCGCGATCGCCCGCTGGGGCATCGCGTATGCGATCGGACCCAACTACAACAAGGCGTGGGAGGCGTTCGACCCCGCCGACCTGGCGGCCTCGTTGGCGCGGGCCCGTGCGGAGCTGCACCGCGCGACTCAGGGTCGGTCCGACGCACTCGAACGCGGCCTGATCGAGGCGCTGGGTGCCCGCTTCCCCACCGACGACCCGGACGACGCCGACGCGCTGGCGGCCGGGCACACCGCCTACGCCGACGCGATGGCCGCGCTGGCGCAGGCGTATCCCGACGACGTCGACGTGCTGGCGCTCGCCGCCGACGCCGCGGTCAACATCACCGCGTGGGCGTTGTGGGACACTGCAACCGGCGCGCCGGCCCCGGATTCACGGGTGCTCGAGGCCAAGGCCTACCTGGACCGCGCGCTGGTCAGCGACGTCGGGCGGGCCCATCCGGGCGTGCTGCACCTGTACATCCACGCCATGGAGATGTCGGCCCACCCCGAGGACGCGCTGCCCGCCGCCGACCTGCTGCGCGGGCTGGTGCCCGACGCCGGGCACCTGCAGCACATGCCGTCACACATCGACGTGCTGTGCGGCGAGTACCGCGCATCGGTGCTGGCCAACCAGGCGGCGGTGCGGGCCGACCGCCGTTTCGTGCAGCGCGACGGCCCGCTGAACTTCTACTCCCTGTACCGCGCGCACGACCTGCACTTCGTCGTCTATTCGGCGATGTTCGCCGGGCAGTCACGGATCGCGCTGCAGGCCGCCGACGAACTGTCCGGGCAGCTCACCGAGGAACTGCTGTCGATCCCCTCCCCGCCGATGGCGGACTGGCTCGAGGCCTTCGTCCCGCTGCGGGTGCATGTGCTGATCCGGTTCGGCCGGTGGGACGAGCTGATCGCCGAGCCGCTCCCGGGTAACACCGAATTGTATTGCAGCACAACGGCCACCATCCACTACGGCCGCGGGGTGGCGCACGCCGCCAAGGGGCAGATCGAGCGGGCCCGCGCGGAGCGGGACGACTTCGCCGCGGCCTACGCGCGGATCCCGGAGTCGCGCTACCTGTTCAACAACACCAGCCGCGACATCCTCGCGGTCGCCGCGGCCATGCTCGACGGCGAGATCGCTTACCGGGAGGGCTATTACGAGCGGGCGTTCGCGCACCTGCGCCGTGCCATCGCCCTCGACGACGCGCTGCCCTACGACGAGCCGTGGGGCTGGATGCAGCCCACCCGGCATGCCTACGGCGCGCTGCTGCTCGAACAGGGCCGCGTCGAGGAGGCGGCCGCCGTCTACGCCGCCGACCTCGGCCTCGACCCCACGCTGAGCCGGCCGTGCCAGCACCCGAACAACGTGTGGAGCCTGCACGGCTATCACGAATGCCTGACGCGGCAGGGCCGCACCGCCGAAGCGGCGATCATCGCCCGCCAACTGGATGTGGCCCGCGCCCGCGCCGACGTCCCGATTGTCGCGTCCTGCGCCTGCCGGCTGGACGTGCAACCGCCGAGCTGCTGCGCAGACTGACCGCGAGTGTGAATCCGTGGCGCAATTCGGCACGATCTCTCGCCGAGGATTCACACTCGGCGGGCACGCCCGGTTCGGATCGCGACCGTATGGTCGAAGGAGTGCAGGACGAGACGGTGCCGTCGGCGCCGGTGGGCGCGAACAGGTAGGGCCGGCCGCTGCTCGATCCGTCGTCGCTGTACCGCAGGCTTCGGCGCTCCCGGCGCGCTGCGTAGAGTTACCAGGCGTGGCAACGACCGGGCCGGACTGGGTGCGCCATGCGATCTGGTGGCACGTGTATCCGCTCGGATTCGTCGGGGCCTACCCCGCCGCGCAGCCACCCGCACCCGACGAACACCGGCTCGGCCGCATCGTCGACTGGCTGGACCACGCGGTCGAACTGGGCACCTCCGGGATCGCACTCGGACCGATCTTCGCCTCCCGCACCCACGGCTACGACACCACCGACCACTACCGGATCGATCCTCGCCTCGGCGACGACACCGACTTCGACCGACTCGTCGACGAGGCGCACCGGCGCGGCCTTCGGGTGCTGCTCGACGGCGTGTTCAACCACGTCGGCACCGACTTCGACCGCTACCGGCAGGCGACCGAGCACGGTGATGCCCAGTCCGCCAAGTGGTTTCGCGGCCGCCCCGGACACTTCCACACCTTCGAGGGCCACGGCGACCTGATCACGCTCAACCACCGCAACGGCGAAGTCGTGGACTACACCGTCGACGTCATGTCGCACTGGCTGTCCCGCGGCGCGGACGGCTGGCGCCTGGACGCGGCCTACGCGGTGCCCGAGTCGTTCTGGGCGCAGGTGCTGCCGCGGGTGCGGGCGGCGCATCCCGACGCCTGGTTCGTCGCCGAGGTGATCCACGGCGACTACACCGCGTTCGTCGAAGGTGCCAAGGTCGACTCGGTGACCCAGTACGAGTTGTGGAAGGCGACCTGGAGCGGGCTCAACGACGGCAACTTCCACGAACTGGACTGGGCGCTGCAGCGGCACAACGACTTCCTGGCCCGCTTCGCGCCCCTGACGTTCATCGGCAACCACGACGTCACCCGCATCGCCAGCCGGCTGGATCGCCCCGAACACCTCGCCCACGCCCTGGTTCTGCTGTTCACCATCGGCGGCGTGCCCTCGATCTACGCCGGCGACGAGTACGGCTACCGCGGTATCAAGGAAGACCGGGCCGGCGGCGACGATGCGGTGCGGCCCGAGTTCGGTTCCCCGCCGGTCGATCTCGACGACGCCGGCAGCGCCGCGCTGCGGCTGCACCAGTACCTGATCGGTCTGCGCCGCAGGCATCCGTGGCTGCACGGCGCGACCACCCGCGCCGTGCTGCTGGACAACCGGCGCTACGTCTACGAGACCCGCGCCGGTGACGAAGCGCTGCTGGTGGCGCTCAACATCGACGACGCACCGATGCCACTGCCCGTCGCCGTACTGACCGGTCGGCAGGCCCGGATCGTGGCGGGCACCGCCGCCCCGCCCGAAGAGGTGGTCGGTGAGGCCGTGGTGGCGCCCCAGGGCTGGCTGCTGCTGCGTCCGCTCTGAGGGGCTACAGCAGATCCAGGGTGCGCGGGTCCGGCTCGCCGCCGTAGTACTTGTCCAGCACGGCCGTGAAGTCGGCGTCGTCGTCGGCGGCCTGGGCGAACAGCGTCATCGACGAGCGCAGCTTGAGGTCGTCTGGCGAGCCGAACATGGCGTTGATCGTGCGGCCCCGTACCGCCGACACCAGCCGTGCGCACTCCCGCAACCGCGGACCGAGGACCGGGTGCGCCAGATACGCCCGCGCCTCGTCGAGCGAACCGATGCCGAAGTGCTTCGCGGTCTGACTGTGCCCCAGCGCACCGTGCTGCGGGAAGATGAACCAGATCCAGTGGCCGCGCTTCGCGCCCGCGCGCAACTCGGCGCGCACCCGGTCGTAAACATCGGCCTGGGCGTCGACGAATCGCTGCAGGTTGAACGGATCGGCCACGGCTCCACAGTGCCACACACCGACCGGGTTGTTGCCGCGGCGTGACCGGTTCGTTATCGCAGGGGCGGACAGACTGCAAACGGCGCCGAAAATGACTGTCGGGTAAAGGGATTCCGAGTCCGCCACGTCGCCTGATCGTTAGCCAACCGCGACTCGGCGCACCGAATCGCGTTCCGATTCTGCGCGTCGCCGCGTGTTTGACTACCGACGCACAGCAATTGACCGTCCATTGAACGCGTTACGAAAGGTGATGGTTGTCGTCATGAAATTCGTCGAGATGATGCGAGGCACTTGGTTGCGCCGCGTGGCCGCAGCCTTCGTGGCCGCACTCTTCCTGCCCGGCCTGATTGGCGTCGTCGGCGGTTCGGCGACGGCGTCCGCCTTCTCCAAGCCCGGCCTGCCGGTGCTCTACCTGGATGTCCCGTCGGCCGCGATGGGCCGCAACATCCGGATCCAGTTCCAGGGCGGTGGGCCGCACGCGGTCTATCTGCTCGACGGTCTGCGCGCCCAGGACGACTTCAACGGTTGGGACATCAACACCCCGGCGTTCGAGTGGCTGTACGGCTCGGGCCTGTCGACGGTGATGCCGGTCGGCGGTCAATCCAGCTTCTACACCGACTGGTACCAGCCGTCGCAGGGCAACGGTCAGAACTACACCTACAAGTGGGAAACGTTCATGACCCAGGAACTGCCGGCCTACCTGCAGGCCAACTACGGCGTCGACCCGAACGGCAACGCGGTGGTCGGCCTGTCGATGGCGGGCGGCGCGGCGCTGACCTACTCCATCTACTACCCGCAGAAGTTCGTCTACGCCTCGTCGCTGTCGGGATTCCTGAACCCGTCCGAGGGCTGGTGGCCGATGCTGATCGGGCTGGCGATGAACGATGCGGGCGGCTACAACGCCCAGAGCATGTGGGGCCCGTCCTCGGACCCGGCATGGCGGCGTAACGACCCGATGGTCAACATCAATCAGCTGGTCGCCAACAACACCCGCATCTGGATCTACTGCGGCACCGGAACCCCGTCCGAACTGGACACCTCCGGTGGCGGCGGCAACCTGATGGCGGCGCAGTTCCTGGAGGGCTTCACGCTCCGCACGAACAAGACCTTCATGGACAACTACCTGGCCGCCGGCGGGAAGAACGGCGTGTTCAACTTCCCGCCCAACGGCACGCACAGCTGGGGCTACTGGGGTGCCCAGTTGCAGCAGATGATCCCGGACATGCAGCGCGTGCTGGGAGCCACCCCGTCCGCGGGCTGATATACCCCCCGAACAGCGAGCCTGCCGCCCACCCGCGGCAGGCTCGCTGCTTTGTCTCAGCCGTCCGGCGGCCCGGCTACGTCGGGATGCAAATAGGCCGGCCCGGGGAAACCGGCGCGGCGCATCGCCAGCCCGCTCAGGCATTCGAAGATCGCCCGCCGGGCGTTCATCGTCGTGGTGTAACCGGGATCGAGATGGGGCGCCACCTCCACGACCTCGATGCCCACCACCGGTGTCTCGTGGCAGATCCGGCGCAGCGCGGGCAACAGCTCGCGGTTGGTCAGTCCGGGCGGCTCGGGCGTGCCGGTACCCGGTGCGAACGCTGGGTCCAGCACGTCGATGTCGAGCGACAGGAACAGATATTGCGGGCCGTCGAGTGCCTCGGCAATCGCATCCTCGAGCACGGCATCGAATCCGCGGCGGTCGATCTCGGCCATGTAGTGGGCGCGCAAACCGTTCTCGTTCATCCACTCGAACAGCGCCTCGTCCGGTGAGACCGCACTGCGCAGCCCGATCTGGATGAAATTGCGCGCCGGCACGTGCTCGTCGTCGATCAGCCGCCGGATCGGCGTCCCGTGCGACACGGGATGGCCGACCAGGGTGTCGGCACAGTCGGGATGAGCATCGAAGTGGATCACCCCGACGTTGCCGCCGCCGTACACATCGGCCACCGCGGCGGCGTCCGGCCAGAGGATGGAGTGGTCGCCGCCGAGCACGATCGGGACCGCCCCGACCTCGGCGATCTCGCGGACCAGGGTGCGGATCGGTTGCATGGAGTTCTCGATGCTGAGCGGGTCCACCGCGGCGTCGCCATAGTCCACGACGGTCAGGTGTTCGAAGGGCCGGATCCGGGTGCTCGGGTTGGTCAGCAGCTCGGGCATGTTCGGCAGCAACCGTTCGTCGGCGCGCAACGCACGCGGGCCGTACGCCGCCCCCCGATGGCCCAGGGAGGTGTCCACCGGCGCACCGACGATGGCCACATCGACCTTTCCGGCCCGCAAGTCCTCCTGGTTGAGGCACAGCGGGACGCCGCAGAACGTGGCGATGCCCGCGTAGGCGGGCACGAAGTTGTAGCGCCGCAGGTTGATGGGTCCGGGCTCGCGCCGCGGATCGTGGGACCGGTCGAAGGGCTGGTCGAAATCTCCGAAGACTTCCATCGCGCTTGACCCCTGGTCGAAGAGACGGCTCGCGGTGATCGTAGGAGCGCCTCTGCGCGGTGGCAAGGGCGCGGAAACGCCGGACAAGGCCGAGGGAACAATCCGGCCGCCACCGAGGTTGAGCGCATCAGACTGAACTTTGGAGGATTGATGGCTGAAGCCACATCTGTGCCGGTGCTGTTCGTGAGTGATCCGATCGTGCTGCCCGGGATGGTGGTGCCGATCGCCCTGGACGACGCGGCCCGCGTCGCCGTCGACGCCGCCCAGGCCAGCGAATCCGGCACCCTGCTCATCGCACCCCGGCTCGACGACCGCTACCCCACCCACGGGGTGCTGGCGTCGATCGTGCAGGTCGGCCGCATCCCCGGCGGCGGTGCCGCCGCGGTGGTGCGCGGTGAACGGCGCGCCCACATCGGTTCCGGCACCACCGGACCGGGGGCGGCGCTGTGGGTGGAGGTCGACGAACTGCCCGAGGCCGAACTGACCGACGAGACCAAGAGCCTGGCCGCCGAGTACAAGAAGCTGGTCCTGGCGCTGCTGCAACGCCGGGAGGCCTGGCAGCTGGTGGACGCAGTCAACCAGCTGAGCGACCCCTCCGCACTGGCCGACACCGCCGGGTACGCCTCGTACCTGACCGATGTGCAGAAGCGTGACCTGCTGGAGACCGAGAACGTCGACACCCGGCTGCGGGCGCTGATCGACTGGACGGCCGAACACCTGGCCGAGGTCGAGGTCAGCGACAAGATCTCCCAGGACGTCCGGGAGGGCATGGAGAAGACGCAGAAGGAGTTCCTGCTGCGCCAGCAACTCAACGCCATCCGCAAGGAACTCGGCGAATTGGGTCCCGACGGCGGGGAGGACTCGGACGACTACCGGTCCCGCATCGAGGCGGCCGACCTGCCCGAGAAGGTGCGCGAAGCCGCCCTCCGCGAGGTCGGCAAGCTGGAACGCTCCAGCGAGCAGAGCCCCGAGGGCGGCTGGATCCGCACCTGGCTCGACACCGTCCTGGACCTGCCGTGGAACGTCACCACCGAGGACTCCACCGACCTGACGGCGGCCCGGGAGATCCTCGACGCCGACCACCACGGCCTCGACGACGTCAAGGACCGCATCGTCGAATACCTGGCCGTCCGGGCGCGGCGCGCCCAGCGCGGGCTGCAGGTCGTCGGCGGCCGCGGATCGGGCGCGGTGATGGTGCTGGCCGGTCCCCCCGGGGTCGGCAAGACCTCGCTGGGCGAGTCCGTCGCCCGGGCACTGGGCCGCAAGTTCGTGCGCGTCGCCCTCGGCGGCGT
>JAGQTW010000190.1 GCA_020438785.1 Mycobacterium sp.
CACGGCTACTACGGCTCGGTGAGCCACAACGTCAAGGCGGTCTACCAGCGTTACATGGGGTGGTTCGACGGCAATCCCGGTCGGCTGTGGGCGCATCCGCCGGAGGCGATCGGTCCGCGCTACGTCGCCGCCATGGGCGGTATCGATCGGGTGGTGGAGCTCGCCCGAACGGCCTTCGAAGAAGGCGACTATCGCTGGGCCGCAACCCTTCTCGACCATGCGATCTTCACCGACGAAAACCATCCCGGTGCCCGCGAACTCTACGCGGACACCCTGGAGCAGCTTGGATACGGGGCGGAGTGCGCCACCTGGCGCAACTTCTTCCTGTCCGGGGCCACCGAACTGCGCGACGGCAACTTCGGCACGCCGGTGAACACCACCTCGACGACGATGCTGAGCCAGCTGACCCCGGAGCAGATGTTCGACACCCTGGCGATCAGCGTGAACGGTCCACACGCCTGGGATCTCGACATCGCGATCGACATGACGTTCACCGATCTCGCGACCAACTACCGGTTGACCCTGCGCAACGGTGTGCTGGTCTACCGTGCGTGTCCAGCGGACGCGTCGAGCGCGAACGTTACCGTCACACTGGCCACCAAGATGCGGCTGCTGGCCGCCGCCGCCGGCGATTTCACGTCTCCGGGGCTGGAGACGAGCGGGGATGCGGCGGCGCTGCAGGCGCTGCTCGGTGTGTTGGACCGGCCCGACCCGGGCTTCAACATCATCACGCCGTAGCCGACGCCGCGCGAGATCGACACCATGGCTGTGCCTCTCGACGAATCACGACCCTGGTGAAGATCTCGGGGCGGAGCCGCACCGCTAGGCGACGTCGATGACGACCTTCCCTACGGCCTTGCGGTCGGCGACGTAGCGCAGCGCGGCGGGCGCCTGCTCCAGCGGGAAGCGGGCGCCGATATAGGGCCGCAGCTTGCCCCCGGCGAACAGCTGCCGAAGCTCGGCGTCGTCCCGCTCGATCGCGTCCGGGTAGTCGGCGGCGAAGGTCCGGATCTCCATGCCGACCAACGTGATTCCCTTGAGCATCACCAGGTTCAGCGGGATCTTCGGGATCTCGCCGGACGCGTAGCCCAGCGTGACGAATCGGCCCCCGCGGCCCAGGCCGCGCAGAGCCGGCTCGGCGTAGCGGCCGCCGACCGGGTCGAGCACGACCTGGGCACCGGCCTCCCCGGTGATCTCCTTGAGGCGGGCTTTCAGATCCTCGCGGTCGTAGTCGATGCACTCCGCGGCACCCCGCTGCCGGCACACCTCCAGCTTGTCGGCGCCCGACGCGGCCGCAATCACCCTGGCGCCCATCAGCACCGCGATGTCGACCGCGGCCAGGCCCACGCCGCCGGCGGCCCCCAGGACCACCACCCAGGCACCGGGCCTGACCGGGGCCACCGTGCGCAGCGTGTAGTAGGCGGTGCGATTGGTCACCCCGAAGGCCGCGGCGTCGGCGTAGTCGACACCGTCCGGGATCGGCGTCAACCCACGGGCATCGACCAGGATCTGCTCGGCGAAGCCGCCGACGAACGCCGTCGCCGACACCCGGTCGCCGGGCCGAAGGTCCACCCCGTCGCCCACCGCCCGCACGTCACCGGCCATCTCGCTGCCCGGGGTGAACGGCGGAGGCACCTTGATCTGGTACTTGCCCGCGATCAGGAGCACGTCGGGATAGTTGACCGCCGCGGCCCGCACCCTGACCACGACCTGTCCGGGACCGGCTGTGGGGTCGGGCAATTCGTTGAGGACGAGATCCTCCGGCGTGCCGTACTCGCGGCAGACGATCGCCCGCATCACCGTCCTCCTTCCGGCACGCCCAACCCGGCCAGGCAGAAGCGTACAAGGTGGTCGATGTCCTTCGGCCCGGGCTGCTTACCGGAGTCGACGTATCCGCGCATCATGCCGATGGTGCAGTTGAACACCGCATCGGCATCGCGCTGCGGGTCGACGCGGCCTAGGTCCCGGATCGGTTCGATGAGCAGTTCGCGCATTCTGCCGACGATCTCCTCCTGCGCCACCCGGCTCTTATCGGGGCCGGTCAACTGGATCACCAGTGCCCGGCTCATCGCGGTCAACTCGGGGTCGAGGACCTGGGCCAGTGCACCCCTGATCCACCGCGCGACCTTGTCCTGTGGTGTCTTCTCCTTGGCCATCCGGTGCTCGAGGTACGAAACCACCAGCGCGACACCGCGTTCCATGGCGGCCAACATCAGGTCGTCCTTGCCGGCGAAGTACCGGTAGAACGCCTTGTTGGACACCCCGGCCTCGGCGATGATGTCGCTGACCCGCGGCGCCTCCGGCGACACCCGCTGCATCACCCGCATGGTGGCGGCCAGGATGCCCTCCACCTCCTCGGTGGCCTCCCGCCGGCGGTCGTCGAGGGCGCGCACGACTGCGGCGGCTGCTCGGTCGGTCACGGTGAAACGGGCAGCGCGGGAATGCGATCCACCAGGTGACCGTACTTCTCCCGCGCCCGCTCGATGCGGTTGGTCATGAACTCGCTGGGCCAGACCGGGTCCTCGGGCTCGTAGCCCTTGAGTACCATCCGAGCCAGGTTCACCTTGTGCGCCTCGGTCGGCCCGTCGGCGAGTCCGAGCGCGATACCGCCGAACAGGACACTGCTCAACGGCATCTGGTCGGTCAGCCCGAGGCCGCCGTGAACCTGGATGGCGCGCAGCCCGATCGACTTCAGCACGTTGGCGGTCTGGATCTTGCAGGCGGCGATGGCCTCGCGTGCGGCGTGCTCGCCCTGGGTGTCGACCAGCCAGGCGGCGTGCAGCACCAGCAGCCGGAATTGGGCCAGCTCGATGTAGGAGTCGGCGACGAACTCCTGGATCAACTGCTTGTCGGCCAGCACACTGCCCTGGGTGAAGCGGCTCTTCGCGCGCCGGCCCATCATGTCGATCGCGCGCTGGGCCACACCGATGGAGCGCATCGCGTGGTGCAGGCGGCCGCCGGCCAGTCGGGACTGCGCGACTCCGAAGCCGCCGCCCTCCTCGCCGAGCATCGCCGAGGCCGGCACCCGCACGTTGTCGTAGCGCACCAGCGAGTGCCCCGGATCGTGCTTGTGCGAGCCGACGAGGTGGTGGGTGGCCTCGACGACGACCCCCGGGGTTTCCTTGGGAACCAGGAAGGTCGAGGCGCCCTTGTGCACGGCGACGTCCGGGTTGGTGATCGCCACGACGATGAAGAACGACGCCACCGAGGCGTTGGACGACCAGTACTTGCGCCCGTTGATGATCCAGTCGTCACCGTCGCGCACCGCCCGGGTGGTGAACACCCGCGGGTCCGAGCCGCCCTGCGGTTCGGTCATGGAGAACGTCGAGAAGATCTCCCCGGACAGCAGCCCGGCCAGGTAGGTGTCCTTCTGGTCCTGCGTGCCGAAGCGCGCGATGATCTCCGCGTTGCCGGTGTCGGGGGCCTGGGTGCCGAAGACGATGGACGACCAGGTGGCGCGGCCAAGGATCTCGTTGATCAGGGTCAGCTTCACCGCGCCGAAGCCCTGGCCGCCGAGTTCCGGCCCCAGGTGCGGTGCCCACAGGCCCTGGTCGCGGACCTTCTGCTTGAGCGGGTCGACGATCCTGCGGCGTTCGTCGTTCAGCGGCAGGAACTCACAGCTCGGAAAGAGCACCTCGAGCGGTTCGACCTCCTCGCGGACGAACTCGCGGATCCACTCGAGCTTCTTCTCGAACTCCGGCTCGACGGAGAAATCAAAGGCCATTTCGCTTACTCCTTAGGGGATGCCGCCGTCGGCGCGCAGGATTGAGCCGGTGGTGAAACTGGATGCGTCGGACATCAGGAACAGTGCCGCGCCGATGATCTCGTCGGGCTGTCCGGCGCGCTGCAACGCGTGGCGGCCGAACGGGTTCTGCACGCCGAAGTCCCACGCCTTGCTGATGTCGGTCAGGAACGGCCCGGGCATCAGCGTGTTGACCCGGACGGTCGGCCCGAATGCCAGCGCCAGGCCCTCGGTCATCGCGTTCAGCCCGGCCTTCGACGCCGCGTACGGGATGAACGACGGGTGCGGGCGCAGCGATCCGTGGGTGCTGACGTTGATGATCACCCC
This sequence comes from Mycobacterium sp., assembly GCA_020438785.1. Classification (GTDB taxonomy): domain Bacteria; phylum Actinomycetota; class Actinomycetes; order Mycobacteriales; family Mycobacteriaceae; genus Mycobacterium. Next base: position 4,070 of record JAGQTW010000190.1, read on the forward strand.
GCCACCGCCGGCCACCATCCGCTCACCCACCAGCGCGGACAGCCGGAAGGGGCCCTTGAGGTTCAGGTTGACCACCGAGTCGAACAGCTTCTCGCTGACGTCGGTGAGCTTGTCGTAGGTGGGCGACATGCCCGCGTTGTTCACCAGCACGTCGAGCTTGCCGAACCGCTCGTACACCGCCTCGACGAGGCCGTCGAGTTCGTCCCAGCGGCCGACGTGGACGGCGTACGGCATTGCGGTCCGGCCGGTTTCGTCCTCGATCTGCTTGGCGGTCTCCACACAGGTGTCGTACTTGCGGCTGGCCACGATCACGTCGGCGCCGCAGCGTGCGGCCGCGAACGCCATCTCCCGGCCCAGGCCGCGGCTGCCGCCGGTGATCAGCACGACTCGGTCGGTCAGGTCGAAAAGGTCGTCGGCGTAACCCATCTCAGGCCTCCGCGCCGGACTGGGCCAACCGTGCGGCGGTGCCGATCAGGTCGGGCGCCATCTTGCCGAACGCCTCCTTGACCTGAGGGTCGGCCTTGCCGCCGGTGACGGCGGCGGCATAGGTCTTCTCCAGCACGATGCCCAGCTTCCAGTTCGCCAGCACCAGGTAGTAGTGGATGTTCTCGGTGGAGATGCCGGTCAGCTTCTCGTAGTGCGCCAGCAGTTCGGTGCGGGTCGGCATGCCTTCCATCGGCAGGTAGAAGCCCTGGGTCTTGGGTTCTTCGCCGTCATAGCCCAGCAGCGCCCAGGCGACGTCGAGAAGCGGATCACCGATCGTCGTCATCTCCCAGTCCACGATCGCCGCCAGCCGCGCCGGCGCCCCGTGGGCGTACATGACGTTGGCGAACTGGTAGTCGCCGTGCATGATGCCCGGCGTGAAGTGGGCGGGGCGGTTGCGCCGCAACCAGTCCGAGGCCACGTCCAGTCCCGGCAGCTCGCGCACCTTGAACGAGTCCAGGAAGGACAACCAGCGGTCGACCTGGCGGTCGTGGAAGCCGTCCGGCTTGCCGAAGCCCGCCAACCCCTGGGCCTTCCAGTCCAGCCGGCCCAGCTTCGCCGCGCCCTCGATGAGTTGGAACGCCAAACCGCGGCGGGCCTGGAGGTCGGTGTCGAACGGGGCCGCCCAGCCGCCGTCCATCGGGCTCCAGCCGTCGATCTCCTTCATCAGGTAGAACGGCTTGCCCAGCACCTCGCCGCTCTCGTCGGCGGCGACCAGTTCGGCATGCGGGACGTCGGTGCCCTTCAACGCGCGCTCGAGGCGGATCTCGCGCAGCAGCTCGCTCAGCCGCCGCTCGTCGGCGCGCGGGCCGGGCATCCGCAACACCATGCCCTGGCCGCCGCGGCTGACCTTGTACAGCATGTTCTGTGATCCGCCCTTGAGCACGTCGGCCACCGGCTCCTCGCCGTGGCCTGGGGCGTCCTGGCTGTCCAGCCACCGGCCCAGGGTGACGGTGTCCAGGTCGGCCGGACTCTCGGTTCTCATCATCGCGCTCCCCACTCTCCATTCGGAGAATAGCATTCTCCGTGGCGGGCAGAAGTAGTGTTTTCGGAATGACAGGACCTCTGGAAGGCATCCGGGTCGTCGAACTCGGGGTGTGGGTGGCCGGACCGGCGGCCGGCGGCATTCTGGCCGACTGGGGTGCTGACGTCGTCAAGATCGAACCGCCCACCGGCGACCCGGGCCGGCTTTTCGGCGCGATGATGGGCCTCGACGACGGGACCAGCCCGCCGTTCGACATGGACAACCGCTCCAAACGCAGCATCGTGCTCGACCTCACCACCGACGGCGGGCAGGCTACCGCGCGCCAACTGATCGCCGGCGCAGACGTTTTCATCACCAACGTGCGGCCGGACGCGCTGCGCCGGCTCGCCCTGGACTATCCGTCGGTGGCCGAACTGAACCCGCGCCTGGTGTACGGGTTGATCACCGGCTATGGCGAGAAGGGCCCGGACGCGAACCGCCCGGCCTACGACATCGCGGCGTTCTGGGCCCGCTCCGGGGTGGCCGACCTGCTGACCCGGCCCGGTGACACCCCGCCGTTCCAGCGGGGCGGCATGGGGGACCACCTGACCGGCATGACGCTGGCGGCGGCGGTCAACGCCGCCCTGGTGGCCCGCACCCGCACTGGCGAGGGGCAACTGGTCAGCACGTCGCTGTACCGCCAGGGCGCCTACACCGTCAGCTTCGACCTGAACACGTTCCTGTTGACCGGGCGGCCGATCGCGATCGGCCAGCGCGAGTCGATGGGAAACCCGTGCATGAACAACTACACGGCGGCGGACGGCAGGCGGTTCTGGATCGTCGGGCTGGAGGCCGATCGGCACTGGCCACCGCTGTGCCGCGCGGTGGGGCACCCGGAATGGTTGGCCGACAGTCGGTTTGCCACCGCACGGGACCGCGCCCGCAACTCCCGCGAGCTGATCGCCGTGCTCGACGAGATCTTCGCCGCCCGAACGCTGGCCGAATGGGCCGAGATCTTCGACGGTGAGCCCGAGTTGTTCTGGGCGCCGGTGAACTCGATGGAGGACGTGCTGGGCGACGAGCAGTTCCACGCCGCCGGGGGTCTGGTCGACGTACCGGACGGCGACGGGTCGCTGCCGATGGTCGCCACTCCCGCCGACTTCCACGGCACCCCGTGGGCGCCGCGGTCGGCCGCGCCGAAGCTCGGCGAGCACACCGAGGAAGTCCTCATCGAGCTACGTTCCCGCTGACTCCCGCACGACCTCGTGCACGAAACCGAGTTTGTCTGCCACCGGTTTACCGATCTCGAAGGGGTACAACGGGTTCTTTCCCATTGCGGTGTTCACCCGATTGAAGAACAGCGACATCCACTTCCAGTCGAACAACAACCGATCGATCGGGGCGTCGGCGTACGACTCCAGCGGAACGATGTCCCGCGGACCGGTGAACCGGACCCGGTCGACGTGCAGCACCATGCCCGCCTCCCGGGCGGTGTCGATGGTGTCGGTGATGTGCAGGTAATGGGCGAAGCACTCGGCGAAGTCCTCCCATGGGTGCATGGTCGCGTACTCCGAGATGTAGGAGTCCTGCCAGTCCGGCGGCGCCCCGAACTCGTAGTGCCGCGCCAGCGCATCGGCGTAACTGGCCCGCTCGTCGCCGAACAGGTCGCGGCAGCGAGCGAGGTAGCGCTGCGCGCCCGGACCGGTCTCGACGAGGATGTTCTGGTAGTAGTGGCCGGCCTCGTGGCGAAAGTGGCCGAGCATGGTCCGGTACGGCTCGCCGAGGCGCACCCGCAGCGTCTCCCGGTATGCGTCAAGGGATTCCACCAGATCGATGGTGATCACGCCGTCGGCGTGGCCGATGGTGATTCGCTCGCCGGTGCTGTGGCTGGACAGCAGGTCGAACGCCAGCCCGCCGTCACGGCGCCAGTACCCGTCGATCGGCAGGCCGAGCCAGTCCAGTTGGTAGATCAGCCTGCGCAGGGCGACTGCGGTCGGCGCCAGCTTCTCCCGGGCGATGGTGTCGTCGGGCTCGGGCTCGCGGCGGATCAGTGAGTCGGCCAGGCACCGGCCGCGCGCCGCCGGATCCTCGCTCTCCGGCACCAGCCAGTTACAGCCCAGCGGGTCGGCCTGCGTGCAGCGCACCCAGGCTTCGCCGTGGATCGCGGTCGCACCACCGTGCAGCGCCACCATCGACCGACTCGGCAGGTGCAGACCCAGCGCGGCGCCGCAGGACTCGCAGCGGTCCCGCTCGAACGATGCGAAGCTCTGGCACACCGGGCAGGCGAAGGCGCGCATGGGCCTCATCGTTGCACGGGCGCCAGGCGCGTGTGGCCGCCGTCGCCGAGCCGTACGCTGTGGCACGTGCCGCCGAGTGACGATCCCGACCGCCTCTCCGAGGATGACGGCCGCATCCTGAGGCTGGAGTCGGCGTCGATCGCCGGGCACACCCTCAAACTCCTGATCCTGGAACCGGGCGACGGCGCGCTGGACATCGAGGCGCTGCGCGGGGCCGTGGGCGAGCGGCTCGATTCCACCCCACGCGCGACCCACCGGGTGGACACCTGCGGCCCGGAACCACGGTGGGTGCCGGCCGAGGACTTCGACATCCGCCGGCACGTCCGGCGCCACAGCGACCCGCAGTGCGACTCGAAGGCCGACCTGTGGCGCATCGTCGGCGGGTTGATGTCCGAGCATCTCGACCGCAGTCGGCCGCTGTGGACGTTCGACGTGATCGGGCCGTTGGCGGACGGAAGGGAGGCGATCGCGGCGCGCATCCATCATGCGATGGCCGACGGGATCGCCGGGGTGCAGTTCCTCGACAGCGTGCTCTTCGACGCCCGCGCGGCCGCCCGCGATCGTGCCGCGGGCACTGTGCCCGGCCTGCATGAGGCACCCCGGCCGACCCCCCTTACCGAAGCGCTCCGGCTGCCCGGCGCCGTGCTGCGCGAACTCGGCCATGCCGGCGGTCGATCGCCGTTCGACCGGCCGATCACCATCGCCCGCGAACTGGCGTTCGTCGTCGCCCCGCTGGCGCGGTTCAAGGCGATCGGCGCGGCACGCCCCGATCCGGCGACCGTCAATGACGTTCTGCTCGCCACCATCGCGGGTGGACTGCGGACGTGGGCCGGCGGTTCCGCGGCCCACCGGCTGCGCGCGCAGATTCCGGTCAGCCTGCACCATCGCGACGAGTCCGCGGTCGACGCCGGCAACCGCGATTCGTTCCTCAACATCGATCTGGAAGTCGATGAGCCGAACCCGCTGATCCGGCTGGACCGCGTCAGCGCCGAGACCCGCCGCCGCAAGCGCCTCGACGACGCCGACGAGATGTACGACCTGTTCCACGCGCTGGGGCGGGTCGGCCATCTCGGCTCCGCCGTGCAGCGGCTGGCCGGCAGCCCGCGCGAGTTCAGCCTGTCGATATCGAACGTTCCCGGACCGCGCGAGGCGGTGAGCGTTTCCGGTCGACCGGTGGCGAACCTGTTCTCGTCCTCCGAGCCTGCGGCACACCATGCCCTTCGGATCTCGGCGATCTCCTGCGCCGGTGAGATGGGCATCGGCCTGTGCACCGATCCCAACGCGCTGCCCGACATCGCCCGCCTGGCCGAGGCGATCGAGGCATCTCTTGCCGAATTGCACTCGGCCACAACGGCTTAAACGACGCACGGGCCGGAATTGAAAGGACCACCGCAGCCATGCAACTGCTGCTCGTCAGGCATGCCCTGCCGTTTCGGACCGAGGCCGGCGAGGGTGCCGACCCGGAACTCTCGGAGGAGGGCTGGCAGCAGGCCCGACGGCTGCCCGACGCGCTGGCCCGGTTCCCGATAACCCGTCTGGTCAGCAGCCCGCAACGCCGGGCGTTCCAGACCGCCGAACCCGTCGCCGAGGCCCTGGGTCTGAGCGTCGACATCGACGACCGGCTGGCCGAGTACGACCGTGGGTTGTCCCACTACGTGCCGATCGAGCAGGTGCGCACCGAACACCCCGAGGAATGGGCGCGGATGGCCGCGGGCCACCTGCCCGGCACCGTCGACGAGGACGCGTTCCGCGGCCGGGTCGCGGCGGCGCTGGCCGATATCGTCGCCGCCACCGAGCACGACGACACCGTGGCGGTGTTCAGCCACGGCGGTGTGATCAACGTTGTCCTGCACGAGCTTCTGGGCACCGCGCGGCTGCTGTCGTTTCCCATCGACTACGTCTCGGTGACCCGACTGCTGTACGCCCGCAGCGGGCAGGGCACGGTGGCGGCGGTCAACAGCACCGAGCATGTCTGGGATCTGCTCCCACGGAACCGGCGCTGAGGCATATACATGACGGGTGACTGCACTCGAGGGGCTCGACCTGACGGCCCTGGACCGGCACCTGCGCGACGTCGGCATCCCGCGCGATGGGGAGTTGCGGGCGGAGCTCATCTCCGGCGGCCGGTCCAACCTGACCTTTCTGGTCTATGACGACGCGTCGAAGTGGGTGCTGCGTCGCCCGCCGCTGCACGGCCTGACCCCGTCGGCCCATGACATGGCCCGGGAATACCGGGTGGTCGCCGCGCTGGCGGATACCCCGGTCCCGGTGGCACCCGCGGTGACCATGCGCGACGACGACTCGGTTCTCGGGGCGCCGTTCCAGATGGTTGAGTACGTGCCCGGCCAGGTGGTGCGCACTCGGGCCGACCTGGAGGCGCTCGGCGGGCCGGAGGTGGTCAGCGACTGTGTGGACGGCCTGATCAAGGTTCTGGTGGACCTGCACCAGGTCGACCCCGACGCCGTGGGACTCGGCGACTTCGGAAAGCCGACGGGATATCTCGAGCGCCAGGTGCGCCGCTGGGGCTCGCAGTGGGACTACGTCCGGTTGCCCGACGACCCGCGGGACGACGATGTGCGGCGGCTGCACGCCAAGCTCGCGGAAACCGTGCCGGCGGAGAGCCGCGCCTCGATCGTGCACGGCGACTACCGCATCGACAACACCATGCTCGACGCCGACGACCCGAGAATCGTTCGTGCCGTGCTGGATTGGGAGATGTCGACGCTCGGCGACCCGATCTCGGATGTCGCGGTGATGGTCGTCCAGCGCAACCCGGCGCTCAACACGATTCTCGGTATGCAGGCGGCGTGGTCGGCGCCGACGATGCCGTCGCAGGACGATCTGGCGCACCGCTATTCGCTGGCATCCGGACATCCGCTGGCGCATTGGGACTTCCAGATGGCCCTTGGCTACTTCAAGCTCGGGATCATCGTCGCCGGCATCGAACACCGCGCCCGGGCGGCCGCCGGCGATGCCGCGGGTGCGTCAGATGAACCCCTCGGTCAGGCCGTCGACATCCTGATCAGCGCCGGGCTGGCCGCCCTGAACTAGATCGCCGGTTGGCTACCCGACGTTGAGACAGCCGACGCCGGGGATGCATCCGCTGGCGCCGCCGGGTCCCGCAGTGCCGCTGGGGCCGCCCGGAATCGCACCGGTCGCGCCGCCGGGGCCGGCCGCGCCGCCCGGACCACCGGGCACGGCTCCGCTGGCGCCGTCGGGGCCGATCACCGCGCACGCGGTGCCGTCGGGATTCACACATGGGTCGGCGAGGGCGACCGGTGCGGCCGCGATGACAGCTGCCGCAGCGCCCGCGAACAGCACGGGTGTCATCTTCGTCAGTTGTTTCAGCATTGCCCGGGTATACCACCGGCCGTGTCGACCGAAACCCGGCTAGCCGTGCAAAGCCGCCTTGAGATTCTTCTTCGCCGCCCGGCGCAACTGGAAGATCCGGGCCGCACCGACGAGCACGGTGATCGCCGACCCGCACACCGCTGCCAGCAGGATCGCCACCCCGAGGGGCAGGGTCCAGTGCCAGCCGAAGAAGGCGAACGACGCCGAGTCGGTGTTCTGGGCGATGAACACCAGCAGGATGGTCAGGATCACCAGCCCGAAGATGAGCGACGTCCACAATGCCGCGGCCTTGGTGAGTTTGACCTCGGCCAGATCCTTCACCGTTGTTTCGCTCGGTGTCACCGGCGGCGGGGGCGGCGGCGCCGCGGGGGTCGGTTCGCCGGTGGGCGGTGACGGTTCGGTGCTCATGACGCCATCTTGCCCCCATCTGTGCCTAAAGAAACGACAACGCCCACAACCGGGATGTCGCGTCGCCCTTGGGCCAAAGCACGGCAGGGCGATGCCCGGGTCGATAGGGTCGGCTCTACGGCCGGGGAAAGGACCTACATGAACCCGTCGCGATACCGGAAGCGGCTGCGACTGGCGGCAATTGTCCTCGCGCTCGTGGCGCCCGCGGCAGCAGGCTGCGGCAGCTCCAACCCACTCGGCGGCGGATCGGCTTCGGGTGACCTCAAGAGCGTCGTGGTCGGCTCGGCGGACTTCCCCGAGTCGAAGATCATCGCCGAGATCTACGCGCAGGCGTTGGAGGCCAACGGCTTCAACGTGGGGCGGCAGTTCGGCATCGGCAGCCGGGAGACCTACGTTCCCGCCGTGCGGGACCACTCGATCGACCTGGTGCCGGAGTACACCGGAAACCTGTTGCAGTACTTCGACCCGAAGACGACGGTCACCACACCCGATGCGGTGGAACTGGCCCTGGCCCGGGCGCTTCCCGGTGACCTGTCGATCCTGACACCCTCACCGGCCAACGACACCGATACCGTCGCCGTCACCGAGGCCACCGCGCGGAAGTGGAACCTGAAGACCATCGGCGATCTCGCCGCGCATTCCGCGGAGGTGAAGTTCGGTGCCCCCTCGGAGTTCCAGACCCGCACCGAGGGACTGCCCGGGCTGAAGGCCAAGTACGGGTTGGACATCAAACCGGACAATTTCGTGTCGATCAGCGACGGCGGCGGCCCGGCGACGGTGCGGGCACTGACCGACGGAACCGTCACCGCGGCAGACATCTTCAGCACCTCCCCGGCGATCCCGCAGAACAGGCTGGTGGTGCTCGAGGATCCGAAGAACAACTTCCTGGCCGCCAACGTCGTTCCGCTGGTGAGCTCGCAGAAGAAGTCCGACGAACTGAAGACCATCCTGGATGCGGTCTCGGCGAAACTGACCACCCAGGGCCTGATCGACCTCAACACCGCCGTATCGGGCAACGCCGGGGTGGACCCCGACGAAGCCGCCCGGAAATGGGTGCGCGACAACGGCTTCGACCGGCCGATCGGAAAGTAGATGATCACCTTCGACGGCGTGACCAAGCGTTACCCCGACGGCACGGTCGCGGTGGACAACCTCACCCTGGAGGTGCCGACCGGCACGCTCACGGTGTTCGTCGGACCGTCCGGTTGCGGCAAGACCACCTCGATGCGGATGATCAACCGGATGATCGAGCCGACGTCCGGAACCCTGACGGTCGACGGCCGCGACGTCTCGACCGTCAACCCGGTCAAGCTGCGACTCGGCATCGGCTACGTCATCCAGAGTGGTGGTCTGATGCCGCATCAGCGGGTGGTCGACAACGTCGCCACCGTGCCGGTGCTGACCGGTCAGTCCCGCCGCGAGGCGCGCAAAGCCGCCTACGCCGTGCTCGAACGGGTCGGCCTGGACCCCAAACTCGGCGACCGCTATCCGGCGCAGCTGTCCGGCGGCCAGCAGCAGCGGGTCGGCGTCGCCCGCGCGCTGGCCGCCGACCCCCCGATCCTGCTGATGGACGAACCGTTCTCGGCTGTCGACCCGGTGGTGCGCGACGAGTTGCAGGCCGAAATGCTGCGCCTGCAAGACGAACTGCACAAGACCATCGTCTTCGTCACCCACGACATCGACGAGGCGATCAAGCTCGGAGACCGGGTGGCCGTGTTCGGACCGGGGGGCGCGCTGCAGCAGTACGACGAACCGGCGCGGTTGTTGTCCAATCCCGCCAACGATTTCGTGGCCGGCTTCATCGGCGCCGACCGCGGCTACCGGGGTCTGCAGTTCTATCACGCGACCGGCGTCCCGCTGCACGACGTCCGCGCCGTGACCGAACCGGAGATCGACGCCCTGGCGCTCGGTCCGGACGAGTGGGTGCTCATAACCCGAGCCGACGGGTCGCCATATGCGTGGATCAACGCGGAAGGCGTTGCGCTGCATCGCAACGGCAGCTCGCTCTACGACAGCACCATCGCCGGCGGGTCGCTGTTCCCCCCCGACGGCACCCTGCGGCAGGCGCTCGACGCGGCGCTGTCCTCGCCGTCGGCGCTCGGTGTCGCGGTCGATGCGAGCGGGCGGGTCGCCGGCGGCGTGCGTGCCGAAGACGTGCTGGAGGCCCTCGAGCGACAACGCCGAGAGGTGACCTGACCGTGCGCTACCTGGTCACCCACCTCGACAAGGCATGGATGCTGACGGTCATCCACCTGAGGCTTTCGCTGATCCCGGTGGTGCTCGGACTGCTGATCGCCGTGCCCCTGGGCGCCTACGTCTGGCGCACCACCGCGCTGCGGCGGCTGACCACCGTGACCGCCAGCATCATCTTCACCATCCCGTCACTGGCGCTGTTCGTGGTGCTGCCCCTGATCATCCCGACCCGGATCCTCGACGAGGCCAACGTCATCGTCGCGCTGACCCTCTACACCACCGCCCTGCTGGTGCGCGCGGTGCCCGAGGCGCTCGACGCGGTGCCCGCCCAGGTGCGCGACGCGGCCACCGCCGTCGGCTACACCGGATTGGCCCGGATGCTGAAAGTGGAACTCCCGCTGTCGATTCCGGTGCTCATCGCCGGCCTGCGGGTGGTCGCGGTGACGAACATCTCGATGGTCTCCGTCGGCTCGGTCATCGGAATCGGCGGTCTGGGTACCTGGTTCACCGAGGGCTACCAGGCCG
>JAGQTW010000191.1 GCA_020438785.1 Mycobacterium sp.
TCACCTTGGAGGTGGTGAACGCCTCGACGACCTCGGCGGTCTTGCGGCCGACCCAGCCGCCGGCGATCCCGATCAGCAGCGCGACGATACCCAGGATGGCCAGGGCGACGTAGGAGACGCGGCCGCCGAAGAGCACGTCGCGCACGCCGAGCTTGCCGGTCGGTCCCTGCGCCGCGACGGGCGCAGGCTTCTCGATCGCCGGGGTGCCGAGCGCGACTCCGGCGCCCGGGTCGCGCCAGGGATCGTCGGGCTGTTCGGCCCCGTCGGTCTCGCCGTCGAGGGCCCCGGCGTCGGCGGGGTGGCGCTGCAGTGACTCGGCCGCGGTGGCCGGCCGCCCGAAGGCCTCCTGCAGCACCGGGTCGGCCTTCGCGTCGGTGGCGCGGAAGACGTCCTCGTCGCGGAACTTCGCCGGGCGCAGGTCCTCGGCCACGAACGACCCGTCGACGCCCTTGGGCCTGCCGAACACGCGGCTGGCCGCCGGGTCGACCGGAGGACGGGAGATGGGCCGCGGCGCCAGGCGGTGGGCGCCGCCCGAACTGTCCTTGTCGGAGCTCAAATCAAACCTCTATCCAAGCGCTCGGGAGAACACACGCGCTACCGGTCTGAGCACGTCGCAGCGCGAATTGGCATCCACCTTACCGGCGCTTGCGCCGGGAAGGTGTCGCGCCATCAGCCAACTGGTCACCGACGGCGGGCGCCGGTGCGGCCTGCTCCTCGGGGGTCGCTTCCGGGATCTGCGCCAACAGGTGGAACAGCGTGCTGGGGGTGGTGATCGGCCGGGAGTCGCGCAGCGCCGTGCGGGCCTGGCTCTGCCCGTCGACCTCGGCAGCGCACTGCGGGCACAGCGAAAGATGATGCGCGGCGCGCAGGTAGGACTTCATTCGCAGCTCGCCGTCGACATAGGCCGCGATGGCCTCGGTGGACAGGTGCTCGGTGGAGCCGAAGCGGCGCGGCGCGCCCACCGGGGCGTCGCTCTGGGAGGCGAACTGGGCGGGGAGCCAGGAGAGCGCCCGTCGGAACAATGGCCCACGGTCGACCATCACCAGCTCCTCTCCCGTTTTCGCTGCGCTAGGTCGAATGTAGCGCGCCGACGGCGCGCCGACACCCCATGACGGCGACCCGGGTTGATCCGGCGTCAGGCCGATTCGCTGAAGTCTTCGATGCCGAGTTGACCCGAGTGGGCGGCAAGGTAGTCGCGCAGGGCCTGCCTGCCGCGGTGGATGCGGCTGCGCACGGTGCCGAGCTTGACCCCGAGCGTCGCGCCGATCTCCTCGTAGGACAGCCCCTCGATGTCGCACAGGACCACCGCGGCACGAAACTCCGGCGCCAGGGAATCCAGCGCGGCCTGCAGGTCGGCGCCCAGATGCGCGTCATGGTAGATCTGCTCCGGGTTGGGCTCGTCGGCCGGCACCCGGTCGTAGTCCTCGGGCAGCGCCTCCATTCGGATGCGACTGCGCCTGCGGACCATGTCCAGGAACAGGTTCGTGGTGATGCGGTGCAGCCAGCCCTCAAAGGTGCCGGGCTGATAGTTCTGCACGGAGCGGAACACCCGGATGAAGGTCTCCTGGGTGAGGTCCTCGGCATCGTGCTGGTTGCCGGAGAGCCGGTAGGCCAGTCGGTAGACCCGATCGGCGTGCTGACGCACCAGTTCGTCCCATGACGGCATGGCAGCCCGGTCGCCCGTCGCATCGAACACCGCGGTGCCCTGCAGTTCGTCGGACGGCTCGACCCATTCGGCATCGGCGAACTGCTCGAGATGCGACATGGTGTTCGGCGCCATCAGTGTGGTGGTCGTCGGATCCTCCTGGTCATCGGTCGCCAACGGCTCGGTGCCGTTGAGCGCAACGAGAGGGATAACACGAGCGGCCCAGGGACTATTCCCCATTCGGCGGGCCTGGTGTTCCATGCGGGTAACCGTTCCCCACCCCGGTGTGGCTGGCATATGAGCAAACTGAACTTTGGCTGAGAAATACTTTCGTTACCTTTTGTGTGCTGGGCCGATACCAGGGCCGGGCGGGCCGCGGATGCCGCCGGTCGTCGGCGTGTCGGGCTCGCCTGTTCCCACCCCGATCAAGTTGGCTCTACGCTGCTGAGAATGGCCACTACCGACGACCCGCCGGGCCGGCAGGAGGCTAGCCGAGCCGAGCGGATCCTGGCGCACGCCGAAGGTTCGATCTCCGAGGACTCGATCGTCGCAGCCGCCCGCGAGCGCGCCGTGGACGCCGGCGCCGGGGCTGTGACACCGGCGGTCGGCGCGCTGCTCAGCGTCCTGGCCCGACTGTCCGGCGGCAAGGCCGTCGTCGAGGTGGGGACCGGGGCCGGGGTGAGCGGGCTGTGGCTGCTGTCCGGCATGCGCGACGACGGTGTGCTGACCACGATCGACATCGAGCCCGAACATCAGCGCATCGCCAAGCAGGCCTTCAACGAGGCGGGGGTGGGCCAGTCCCGGACCCGGCTGATCGCCGGTCGGGCGCAGGAGGTGCTGACCCGGCTGGCCGACGAGTCCTACGACCTGGTATTCATCGACGCCGCCCCGGCGGATCAGCCGGACTTCGTGGTCGAGGGTGTGCGGCTGCTGCGGCCCGGCGGGGTCATCGTCGTGCACCGGGCAGCCCTCGGGGGCCGAGCCGGCGACCCGGGTGCCGCGGATGCCGAGGTGAGCGCGGTCCGCGAGGCTGCCCGTCTGATCGCCGAGGACGAGCGGCTCACGCCCGTTCTGGTGCCGCTGGGCGACGGAATCCTGGTGGCGGCCCGGGACTGAGCCCGACACGCACGCTCGAGCGTGCGTTACCTGCACGCTGCGGCGGCGTGTCGGTGTGCCGACACGCACGCTCGCGCCGGGGTGAGCCCTTGACCGCCAGTTGAACAAGTGTTTAGCATGCTAAACATGCGTTCAGCCGACTTGACGACGGTGGCCCGGATCCGGGACGCGGCCATCGACCAGTTCGGCTCCCGGGGCTTCGACACCGGCGTGCGCGCCATCGCGGAGGCGGCCGGCGTGAGCCCCGCGCTGATCATTCATCACTTCGGGTCCAAGGAGGGCCTGCGCAAGGCCTGCGACGACTACATCGCCGCCGAGATCCGCAGCGAGAAGTCCGAGGCCCTGCAGTCCAGCGACGCGGCCACCTGGCTGGCGCAGATCGCCGAGATCGAGTCGTTCGCGCCGATGATGGCCTACCTGGTGCGCAGCATGCAGACCGGCGGCGAGTTGGGCAAGGCCCTGTGGCGCACGATGGTCACCAACACCGAGGCCTATCTTGCCGACGGCGTCCGGGCCGGCACCATCAAGCCCAGCCGCGATCCCGCCGCCAGGGCGAAGTACCTCGCCATGGTGGGCGGCGGGGCGTTCCTGCTCTATCTGCAGCTGCACGACAACCCGACCGATCTGCGCGCGGTGCTGCACGACTACAGCCGCGACATGGTCCTACCGGCGCTCGAGCTCTACACCGAGGGCTTGCTCACCGATTCCACGATGTTCGAGGCGTTCCTGGCACGCGAGGGAGAGAACCGTGACAACGATAACGACAGCGACACCGTCGTCGCGCACTGACACCGCAGCCGTCGAAATCCGCGGCCTGGTCAAGAAATTCGGCGGCACCACCGCACTCGACGGCCTCGACCTGACCGTGGCCCGCGGCTCGGTGACCGGGTTCCTCGGCCCCAACGGGGCAGGCAAGTCGACCACCATCCGGGTGCTGCTGGGACTGCTGCGCGCCGACGGCGGAACCGCCCGGCTGCTGGGCCGCGATCCCTGGCGCGACGCCGTCGACCTGCACCGGCGGATCGCCTACGTTCCGGGTGACGTCACGCTGTGGCCGAACCTGACCGGGGCACAGGCCATCGAATTCCTCTGCGGCCTGCGCGGTGGCGCCGACCATCGTCGCCGCGACGGGTTGATCGAGCGGTTCGAACTCGACCCGCACCGCAAGGCCCGCACCTACTCCAAGGGCAACCGCCAGAAGGTCGCGCTGGTGGCGGCCTTCGCCTCCGACGCCGACATCTACATCCTCGACGAGCCCACCTCCGGCCTGGATCCGTTGATGGAGAAGGCCTTTCAACAGTGCGTTACCGAGGTGTCCCGCCGCGGGGCGGCGGTGCTGCTGTCCAGCCACATCCTGGCCGAGGTCGAAAAGCTCTGCGACACCGTGACCATCATCCGCGCGGGACGCACGGTGCAGGCCGGCTCGCTGCAGCAGCTGCGCCACCTGATGCGGACCACCGTGACGGCGCGCACCCGCGCGGGCGACCCCGGCGTATGGGACTGGCCGGGCGTGCAGGACGCCGGCACGGGCAACGGCGAGCTGCGATTGTCGGTGGACCGCGACCACCTCGACGCCACCATGGGCCGGCTCACCCGGTTGGGCATCGTGGACCTGACGGTGACACCAGCCTCGCTGGAAGACCTCTTCCTGCGCGAGTACCGGGGCGCCTACCCGGACGAGGAGCCATGACCACCGCCGCCGGCGCACTCAACCATGCGCCCGGGTCCGCGTCGCCGTTCACCGGTCTGGCTGCCCTGATCCGGTTCGCCCTGCGCCGGGACCGCACCCGGCTTCTGGTGTGGATCTCGATGCTGACGCTGATGATGGTGTACGCCCCCAACGCGATCAAGCTGGCCTACCCCGGTGAGGCTCAGCGTCAGGCGCGGGTCAACCTGCTCAAGACCCCGGCGGGAATCATGCTGGGCGGACCCATGTTCGGCGGCCACGAGACCGACCTCGGCGTGATGATGGCCAACGAGCTGATGCTGACGCTGATCGTGGCGACCTCGATC
>JAGQTW010000192.1 GCA_020438785.1 Mycobacterium sp.
GGCCGGGCCGAGGCGGCGCGGGCCGGTGAGCTGATCAAGGCGCTCGACCGGCAGCCCGACGTGCTGTACACCTCGCTGCTGCGCCGGGCCATCACCACCGCGAACCTGGCGCTGGACAAGGCCGACCGGCACTGGATCCCGGTGCACCGCAGCTGGCGCCTCAACGAACGCCACTACGGCGCCCTGCAGGGCCTGGACAAGGCCGAGACCAAGGCCAAATACGGCGACGAGCAGTTCATGAAGTGGCGGCGTAGCTACGACACCCCGCCGCCGCCGATCGAGAAGGGCAGCACCTACAGCCAGGACGGCGACCCGCGGTACGCCGACATCGGCGGCGGTCCGCTGACCGAATGCCTGGCCGATGTGGTGGCCCGCTTCGTGCCGTACTTCGAGGAGACCGTCGTCCCCGACCTGAAGGCCGGCAAGACGGTGCTGATCGTGGCGCACGGAAATTCGCTGCGGGCGCTGGTGAAATATCTCGACGGGATGTCCGACGAGGCCGTGGTCGGCCTGAACATCCCCACCGGGATCCCGCTGCGCTATGACCTCGACGGCGACCTCAAGCCGCAGGTCGCGGGCGGCACCTACCTCGATCCCGAGGCCGCGGCGGCCGGCGCGGCCGCGGTCGCCAGCCAGGGCGCCAAATAGCCCCAGCGCGCCCCGCCGCGGGCAAACGCCGGGTGAACGGCCGCGGAACATCTTCGCCGCCGTGTGTGACGTGTCCCGAATTGGCCGCACGCTGCTGGGATGACGTTCACCGGATGCGTACGATTTTCGCGTGAGTGTTGTTTCGGTGGCACTGCTGTCCACCGTGGTAGCGCTGATCGCGCTCGCTCTCGGGGTCGGCATCGGCGTCGGCCTCGCCCCCCGCATCCTCGAGCGCAGACAGCGCCGCGGAATCACCCAGTCCGGCATCACGGTCTCGCAGATGCTGCAGCACGTGGTGTCGCTGGCGCCGATCGGCATGATCGTCGTCGACGGCCTGCGCGACGTCGTGTTCATCAACGAGCGGGCCACGGAGTTGGGTCTGGTGCGTAACCGGCTGCTGGACGACCGGGCCTGGAGGGCCGCGCAGCACACCCTGACCACCGGCGAAGACGTCGAGGTCGACCTGTCCCCGCCCCGACGGCCGGCGACCGGCCGGTCCGGGCTGTCGGTGCGCGGCCACGTCCGCCTGCTCAGCGACCAGGACCCCCGCTTCGCGGTGATCTATCTCGACGACCAGTCCGAGCAGGCCCGCATGGAGGCGAGCCGGCGCGACTTCGTCGCCAACGTCAGCCACGAGCTCAAGACGCCGGTCGCCGCCATGGGTGTGTTGGCCGAGGCGCTGCTGGAATCGGCCGATGACCCCGAGACCGTGCAGCGCTTCGGTGAGAAGATCCTCACCGAGTCGCGACGGCTGGCCAACATGGTCGGCGAGCTGATCGAGCTGTCCCGGTTGCAGGGCGCCGAGCCGTTGCCCGAGCTCGCCGCGGTGGACGTGGACAGTGTTGTCAGCGAAGCGATTTCGCGCCACAAGGTGGCCGCCGACAACGCCGACATCACCGTCACCACCGACGCGCCGAGCGGCTTCCAGGTGATGGGCGATCAGACCCTGCTCGTCACCGCGCTGGCCAACCTCATCTCCAACGCGATCGCGTATTCGCCGAACGCCTCCAAGGTCTCGATCAGCCGTTGCCGCCGCGGCGACAACATTGAGATCGCGGTCACCGACCGCGGCATCGGCATCGCGCGGGCCGACCAGGAGCGCGTCTTCGAGCGGTTCTTCCGCGTCGACAAGGCTCGCTCCCGCGCCACCGGCGGCACCGGCCTGGGGCTGGCCATCGTCAAACACGTTGCGGCCAACCACAACGGCAGCATCCGGCTGTGGAGCCAGCCCGGCACCGGCTCGACGTTCACCCTGTCCATCCCCGCCTACACCGACGACGAAGACTCGGCCGACCGTCCAGCCGACAGCGAAGACAACCCTGCCGGTCGACCGGCCCACAATGAGGAGGCATCACGCCAATGACCAACGTGTTGATCGTCGAGGACGAGGAGTCCCTCGCCGACCCGCTGGCCTTTCTGTTGCGCAAGGAGGGGTTCGAGGCCACCGTGGCCACCGACGGCCCCTCGGCGCTGGCCGAGTTCGACCGGGCCGGCGCGGACATCGTGCTGCTCGACCTGATGCTGCCCGGGATGACGGGCACCGACGTGTGCAAGCAACTGCGGGCGCGCTCCAGCGTGCCGGTGATCATGGTGACGGCCCGCGACAGCGAGATCGACAAGGTCGTGGGCCTCGAACTGGGAGCCGACGACTACGTCACCAAGCCGTACTCCGCCCGTGAGCTGATCGCCCGGATCCGAGCGGTGCTGCGGCGCGGCGCGGAGAGCGACGAGTCCCTGATCGGCGACGGCGTCCTGGAGGCCGGCCCGGTCCGGATGGACGTCGAGCGCCACGTCGTCACCGTCAACGGTGAGCCGATCACGTTGCCGCTCAAGGAGTTCGACCTCCTCGAGTACCTGATGCGCAACAGCGGACGGGTGCTCACCCGTGGCCAGTTGATCGACCGGGTGTGGGGTGCCGACTACGTCGGGGACACCAAGACCCTCGATGTGCACGTCAAGCGGCTGCGTTCGAAGATCGAGGCGGACCCGGCCAATCCGGTGCACCTGGTGACGGTGCGGGGGCTGGGCTACAAGCTGGAGGGCTGACCACCGCGGCCGGTGATCGCGGCGGGGGTCTCGGGCCGCCGGGTCAGCCGCTTCAGCGATCGTCTAGCCAGCTCGTCCCAGATGCCGACGCTCCAGCCCATGTGCATGGCGACGAATGCGGCCGGAACGTACTTGCGGGCGGCGTCGTCCACGCGCCCGCGGGCTCGCACCGACGCAATCGTCACCGCCACCAGATAGGGCAGGGCCATCAGCAGGCCGCGGCCGGGACGGCGCAGGCCGATCAGCGCCGCCAACCCGAACCACGGCGCCAGGCTGGCCGCGGCCAGATGGCGGGGTTTCATCGAGTCCGGATGCAGCAGCACCACGTCGGCCTTGCCGCGGCCGTACCGCAGGTACTGCCGGAACAGGTCCGCGATGGACTGCCGACACTCCCACTTGATCACGATGTTGGGGTCGAGGAGCAGCCTGCGGCCGGACTCGCGCAGGCGATAGTCGAACTCGAAATCCTCGTTGGCGACCAGATCCTCATCCCAGCCGCCGAGGTCCCGGATGACGTCGACCGGGTACGCGCCGAACGGCACGTGGTCGACCTCCTCGACCTCCGTCGAGTGGTGGTACTTGGAGTTGCCGACGCCGAACTTGCTGCCCATCACCGCGGCGATCGCGCGGCCGGCGGGTGTGCTGCCGACACCGTCCTTGCGGCCACCGACGCCGCCCCAGCGTCCGGTCGCCAAGTGCTCGGCGAGCTGCGCGACATACGTCGGGGTGACCGTGGAATGTGCGTCGATCCGGACCACCCAGATCCCGCGGGCCTCGGCGACCGCGAGATTGAGGGACGATGGGATGCTGATGTGGGGGTTCCGCACCAGTTCGACGCGGGGGTCGTCGGCCACCTTCCGCTCGACGATCTCGGCCGTGCGGTCAGTCGATGCGTTGTCGACGACGACGATCTGCAGGTTGCGGTAGGTCTGGTTACGCGCGGAATCGATCGCCGCCGCGATCGTCTTCTCCTCGTTGCGGGCCGGGATGATGACGGTGACCAACGGCTCCTGGCCGGGCACCGGTTCGGTCGCCACGGCAACCCCCTTCACGAGTCGAATGCGTCGGTGTCGGCACGCCATACGCCCAGAATTGACCCTTCCGCAACTTCCGCCAAGCTAGCGCATCCGGCCGACGGGAAGCATCTGGGCAGGTCCACGGGGTGTACCCGGCGCGCGCTGAGCCTTCCCATCCCAGTAAATCCGCGCAATCGTCCGTACCCAACTACGCTCACGCCACAGCACCCGATCATTGTGGGCACCACCTTGATCGGTGTGGGTTGACCTGGACCGCGGCCACTGTGCCGTCAGCCACCGAAGGGGAATGATGAAGAACCACCGCGTCGCGATCGCCGTATTCGCGCTGATCGGCGCACTTATCGGTGCCCTGGCCGGGTTTCTCCTGGTCCCCCATGCCAGCCGCTACACGGCGTCGGCCAACGTCGCGCTGCTGCCGTCGCCCGACCTCACCCTGGTCGAGGCGTCCGGATTCTGGGACGTACTCACCCGCGGGCAGGTCACCCGGACGGCCGCCGTGGTCTACGGCGACAAGCGCTGGCTGACCCCGGCGGCCAACGCGGCCAAGGTTCCGCAGGGCCAACTCGACCTCACCGCTGCTGCGCTGCCCGAAACCACCATCTTGACCGTCAAGGTCACCGCGGGGTCCGAGGCCGCCGCCGAGACGGCGTTGACCGAGGTCTTGAATGCCGCCACCCCGCAGGTGAGCGCGCTGGCGGCGCCCTACACGGTCAAGGTGCTCTGGCCGCCGAAGGGTGGCGGCGCGACTCCGGTGCCCCTGCCCGGCCGCCCCCAGGTGGCGGCCGCCGGGGCGCTCGGCGGGCTGCTGGTCGGTGCGGGCGCGGGCTGGTTCTACACGCGTCGGTCGCGGGCCGGAGCCGCTACGGTGCGCGGCAACTCGAGCGAACCCAGCGGCGAAGACACGCTCGCCCGTTCATGACGGTTTCCGCCCGGACCCGGTGGCCTGCCGGCGAGGTCGCCGGCACGCTGCTGGCAGCGGGTGTGGCCACGCTGGGCGCCGTACTCGTTCTCGGGGGCCAGAAACCCGCGTTCCTGATCGCCGCGCCGATCGGGGTCATTGGAATGGTCGCCGCGGCCCGTCGCCCGGTGGTAACGCTGGCCATCATGGTGGTTGTGGAGGTCACCAACGCCTCCGGAGTGCTGGCGCCACGCACCGGCCTTCCACTCTTCATGGCCTCTGGGTTCCTTGGCGTGGTCGCCATCGCCCTGGCACTGCGCGACCCCGCGCTGCGGGCGCGCCTGAACGGCTGGACCGTGTTCTGCGCCGGCTTGGTGGTGCTCTTCCTGATGACGCAGGCGGTGGCCGTCGTCGGCAGCGTCGACAAGACGACCTCGATCGGTTCGTTGCGTCGCATCGCGATCGATCTCACCTTCGCGTTGATCGTGCTGATGCTCATCCAGATCAGCGGGCGCCCCTGGACGGTGGCCGCGGCGATCGTCATACCGTTCACCGTGCTGTCCCTGTTGACGTTGGTCGATCAGTACGCCTTCGGCGGCACCGCGTCATTTGGTGGGTTCTCAACGGTGACGGAGGCGTCGGGTGTGGGCATCACCACACTGCGGTTCGGCGGCCCACTTCCCGACTCGAACTTCTGGGGCCGGCATCTGATCATGGGCCTGCCGCTGGCCGCCGCGTTGCTGACCCGGGCGCTGCGTTCCGATCGGCGGCTGGTGGCGGTCGGCTGGGCGGCGACGATCTTCGCCCAACTTGCCGGCATCTACCTCACGCAGTCGCGGGGCACCTTCGTTTCGGCGGGCCTGGCAATGGTCGTGTGGTTCGTCGCTTCCGGCCGCTCCCTTCGGCGCCGCGGACTGCTGATGCTGCCGGTCGCGGTCCTGCTGCTTGCGGTCCCGGGGGTCGGGAATCGGTTGGTGGGCACCGTCGAGGATCTCCTGCACGGACAGGCGACCGTGGCCGTGGACCCGTCGGTGCTGGGACGGCTCGCGGCGCAGCAGGAAGCCGGGATGATGTTCGAGGAGCGACCTTACTTCGGTTTCGGCCCGGGCACCTTTCCTGGCCAGGTGGTGAACTTCGCCGGCCGGGTGCCCCTGGCGGTACGTGAGCCGACCGACGCCCCACACAATCTCTACCTGGAGTTCGGCGCCGAATCGGGCATTCTGGGGCTGGTCGGGTGGTCGGTGATGATCCTCGGCTTCATCTGCGTGCCCATCCTGGCCATCATCGTCGCGCCGCGGTCCCGCGACCGGGTGCTGGCGGCGGCGGCACTGGCGGCGGTGATCGGGTGGTCGGTGTCGAGTATCGGGCTGCATCTGGCGTACCTCCGCACCTTGGGCGTGGCGCTGGCCCTCGCGGGAGCACTCGCGCCGATGTGGCCACCGCCCGCCGCGGCGCTGCGGACCCTGCGGCACGGGGTCGCGGTCTGGGCCGCTGCCGTCGGTATCGGCCTGGCGACGATGTGGCTGTTCGTCTTGGGCTGCAGTTCCGCGGGTGTCACCGCAAGTCAGCGAATGACGCTGGTACCCGTCGGGCAGGTGAACGGCTGGTACGCCTACGCGATGGACATCCGTTCCCGCATCGAGATGTTGCCTACCGTAGCGCTTTTGATGGACGACGAAAAGTCACCGGTTCGCATCACCGCGGATCCGGTGCGGGGCCTGCTGACCTTCACCGTATCCGCCGACAATGCCACCCAGGCCCGCGACCAACTGCAGGTGGCGGCCGCCAATGGCGACACATTGCTGAGATCCGCCATTGGCTACCAGCAGTATTCGCTCGAGACGGTCGACAGCATGCAGATCGAACCGACCAACCTGCATGCGCGTGCCGTGCCCTTCATCGGCGGAGCCATCGGGGCCGGGACCGCACTCGTCAGCGGCCTGTTGTTGACCCGGGTCCTGGCCCGGCAGCGCGAGGAGAGCGCGCCGGTGAAGGTCGCGGTGCCGCAAGGGGTCTCGTGACGCTCAGGTCCGGGAAGCCGGTCGTCCTCGTCGAGATGTCGCCGTCCGGCGGGCTGTTCCAATTCGCAGTCGAACTGGGTAACTCCCTGGCGGCGCGCGGCGAATCGGTGGAACTTTGGACCGGCCCCAGGCCGGAACTGGCGGCGTCGCAGCCCGGTTTCCGGATTCGCGCGGTACTGCCCACCTGGCACCCGGCCGAGGCGGAAGCTCATTCCCGAGTTTTCCGCAAGCTGCGCCGGGTCGTTCGGGCGGGGCAGCTGGTTCTGGCCTGGCTGGTACTCAGTGTTGGCCTGCTGGTGACCCGCCCCGCCGCGGTGATCTGGTCGAACTGGCGGTTCAGCTTCGAGCCGATGTTCGTCGTCGTGCTGTCGAAGCTTTTGCCCACCACGCTGTTCGGCCTGATCGCGCACGAGCCGCTGCCGCGTTCGGATGCCAAAGACACCAGTGCGCCGAAGACCGGCGGACTGCTCACCAGGTCGTTCGGTGCGGCCTGGCGATGCCTCGATGTGGTGTTCACGCTGGGCCCGAACACGCGCGAGTTGGCCATCCAGCACTGGCAGCCGCGTTGCCCGGTCTACGTGATCCCGCACGGCAGCGAGCCCGGGTTGCGTGGTGCCGGGGCCGGTGTGCGGCCGGTGAGTGAGACCGGGGCGGTCGCTTTGTTCTTCGGAGTGTGGACCAAGTACAAGGGCATCGAGGCACTGCTCGACGCGTTCGCCCTGGTTCGAGCGGAGCTGCCGGACGCGCGGCTGATCCTCGCCGGTGCGGTGGGTGCGGACCTGGATCTCGACGGTGTGCTCCAACGGGCCCGGGTCGTGGGTAACGTCGACGCCCGCCCGGGGTACGTCCCGGTCGACGGGGTGGCGCCGCTGCTGGATTCGGCTCGGGTGGTGGTCACCCCATACATCCGCGCCACCCAGAGCGGGGTGGCCCACTTGGCGTACACGTTCGGGCGTCCGGTGGTGGCGACCACGGTCGGAGATCTGCCGGAAGCGGTGCAGGACGGGGTGACCGGGTTCTTGGTGGAGCCGGGCAACAGCGAGCAACTGGCGGGCGCGATGTGCAAGCTGCTCGCCGACCCGCAGTTGGCCGCCCGTCTCGGTGCGGCGGGGGAGCGGAGCGTCGCCGAGGCATGGGCAACGGCGGCCGCGACGGTCTCCGAGGCATTGGCTCGTGCGGGGGGCGGGGATGTCGCGATCGGGAGCTAGCCGAATGGTCGCCGCCCTCGTCGCGGTGACTGCCACACTCGCCACCCTCATCGCTGCGGCCTGCTCGAAGCGGCCGACACCGGTCGTTCCATTCGCCGCCAGCAGTCCGTGGCGCCAGCTCATCCCGGCCGAGGTGAAACTGCATCCCGACAGCGAGGCCATGATCGCCGCGGTGCAGGGTGAGCGCGGGCTCTACGCCAACCTGGTGCAGTACGGCATCCCGATCTATACCGTGCCACCGCGAACCAACTTCTATTCGGTCGGGTGCACGGCCTACACCAGCCGCGTCTGTCCGTTCGCCGGCTGGCCGGTGTTGATACCGGACGGGGCGCGGCCCAGCCCGGGCTCCGACGGCGCGATGGTGACGATCGACGAGGCAAGCGGAACGATCTTCGAGTTCTGGCGCGCAGTTCGCACCAGCGACGGATGGTCGGCGAGTTTCGGCGCGGTGAACAGCCTGTACGGCTCCGGCTGGGGCGGCGAATCCACCGGTTCTGGCGCGTCGCGGCTCGGCGGCGTGATCCGGCTGGCCGAGATCAGAGCCGGGACGATCAACCACGCGCTGGCTTTGCAGACCAACAACGCGTGCAACACGTTTCGACCCCCGGCACTGAAGAGCGACGGCAAGTCGACGCGGCCCGACTGCCTGCCCGAGGGGACGTTGTTGCAGCTCGACCCGGCGCTGGACCTCGGCAAGCTGAAGCTGAAGCCGGGAGAGCAGGCCGTCGCGACCGCCCTGCAACGCTACGGCGGCTACATCATGGACGTGGCGGGCACACCGCTCAGTGTCAGCTTCGAACTCGATACGACGGCGACGCCGGGAACGCTCGGCGAAACCTACACGAAGGCCGGATTTCGTTGGGACTACGACGCAATGGAAAACGTCCCCTGGGAGAAGCTGAGGGTGTTGGGGTGACACCACCGATTCGCACACTCGTACTCATCGACGCCTTCCGCATGGGCGGCGCAGAGACACTGTTGGCGCCGATGATCGCGGCCTCCCGAGGCAGCGACATCGTCATGGACGTGGTGAGTGTGTCTCCCGAGGAGTTCAACTCCGAGAAGACGATGAGCATCCTCGCCGAGGCCGGCATCACCACCCGCTCGTTGGGCATTCGCCGGCTGCTCGATCCGGTTGCGCTGCCCCGGCTCACCAAGTTCATCCGCCGGGGCGGCTACGACATCGTGCACGCGCACCTGGAAATGGCGATGACGCTGGCGGTGCCGGCCGCGGCGCTGGCGCGCAGGCCCGCGGTGTGCACCTTCCACCACGTGGTGGTCCCGCTGGTTGGTCGGGCAAGGTGGCGCGAGCGGCTCGCCGTCGAGGCCGCCACCCGGTCCTACCGGGCGCTGTTCGTCTCGGAGGCATCGCGGCGCTCCTTCCAGGAGGCGTACCGGCCGCACTCGATGCCGGGCAACTGGGCGGTGCTGCACAACGGAATCGATCTGACGAGCTTCACGCCGGGCCCGGCCGACCCGGCGGTGCGCGCCGAGCTCGGCGGCGGCCCGGGACCAATGGTGTTGCTGCCGGGCGCCTTTCGTGAGTTCAAGGGCATCCCGGTCGCCATCCGGTCGTGGCCGCGGGTGCTGCAGAGGTTTCCCGATGCCGTGCTGTCCCTGGTCGGTGGTGGTGCGCATGAGCCGGAGCTGCGTGCCCTGGTCAACGGCCTCGGGCTGGAGGACTCGGTGCTGTTCGCCGGTGTGCGCACCGATATGCCGCAGGTGTATCGGGCGGCCGACGTGGTGCTGGTGCCGTCCATCTACGGGGAGAACTTCCCGACGGTGCTCATCGAGGCCTCCGCCACGGCTCGGCCGATCGCCGCCTCGCGGGTCGGCGGAATCCCCGACATCGTGCTCGACGACACCACCGGGCTGTTGTTCGAGGCGGGCTCCGAAGATGCTCTGGCCGAGGCGGTTTGCCGCCTGCTCGGGGACCGTGAACTCGGGGACCGGCTGGGTGCGGCGGCCCGCGACCGCGCCTGCAGCGAGTTCTCGGCGACGGTGTGGCTGGACCGGTTGCGCGCCCTGTACCTACAGGCGATGGGCGACCGGCGATGAGCCGAGCCGACATCGTCTACATCGTGTCGCGGTTTCCCCTCACCACCGAGACGTTCATCGTCCGGGAACTGGACGGCCTCGACGGCAGCGGCAGGTTCGACCTCGAACTGCGCTCGCTGTTTCCCTCGCCGGACACGGTGGTGCACGATATCGCCCGGCGTTGGGACGAGCGGCTGATCCGCCCGTCCGCCGGGCAGGCCGTCGCCGGTTTCGGGTGGGCCGCCGTCACCCGCCCGCGCGCGCTGGCCGCGGTGCTGGCCGCCGTCACCGCCGGGTATCGCCGCCGCCCGAAGTTGTTGGCCCGCGCGCTGGCGACGGTGCCGTTGGCATGCGCACACGCCCGGGATCTGAGCCGGCGCAGGCACCCGCCGCACATCCACGCGCACTTCGCCACCTACCCGGCGCTGGCCGCGTGGGTGTGCGCCCGGCTGATCGGCACGTCGTACAGCTTCACCGCCCACGCCCACGACATCTACGTGGACACCTCGATGCTGGACCGCAAGATCGCCGACGCCCGCTTCGTGGTCACGATCTCGGAGTACAACCGCGAGTTGTTGGGGCGGCACAACCCGGCGCACACCCCGATCCATGTGGTGCACATGGGAATCGACACCGCGTCGTATCCCTTCCGCCCGCGCGGCATCCCCGCCGAGGGGCCGGTGCGGGCCCTGGTGGTGGCGTCGCTGCAGGCCTACAAGGGGCACGCGGTGCTGCTCGAGGCGCTGGCGATCGGGGGTGCGGGGGTCGACCGGATCGCGCTGGACATCATCGGCGACGGGGTGCTGCGCGGCGATCTCGAGGCGCTGGCCGCGCGCCTCGGGCTGGGGCAGCGGGTGCGGTTCCGCGGCAGCCGCAGCGAGGACGAGGTCCGTGCGGCGCTGGCCGAGGCGGACCTGTTCGTGCTGCCGAGCAT
>JAGQTW010000193.1 GCA_020438785.1 Mycobacterium sp.
TCTGCGCGCTCATCGCGAAACCGAGCGAGGTGTGGTCCAGCGGGGTGCCCAGCGGACGGGTGATCGATTGGACCATGGCCACCCCCGGAGTTCGGAAGACCGCCTTGGCCACCTTCTCCAGCACGATCATGTTCGCCGGCGTGCGCAGGTCCTTGTCCGACTCGACCATCAGCACTTCGGGGTTGAGCCGTGCGGTGGAGAAGTGCCGCTCCGCCGCGGCGTAACCCACCTTCGCGGGCGCCCAGTCCGGCATGTACTGCCGGGCGTCGTAGCTGGTCTTGTAGCCGGGTAGGGCGAGCAGTCCGATGAGCGCCACCGCGACGGAGGCGACCAGGACCGCGCCCGGCCAGCGCACGATGGCGGTGCCGATGCGCCGCCAGCCGCGGGTCCGCATCGCGCGCTTGGGGTCGAATGCACCCAGCGCACTGCCCACGGTGATGACCGCGGGCGTCAGGGTCAGCGACGCCACCAGGGTGACCAGCACGCCGAGGCCGGCCGGGATGCCCAGGCTCTGGAAGTACGGCATCTTGGTGAACCGCAGGCAGAAGACCGCGGCGGCAACGGTCAGACCCGAGCCGATGATCACATGCGCGGTGCTTCGGTACATGACGAAGTACGCCGCCGGGCGATCCATGCCCGCCTGCCGCGCCTCCTGGTAGCGGCCAAGCAGGAAGATGGCGTAGTCAGTGGCGGCGGCGACGGTCAGCAGCGTCAGCAAGTTGGTCGCGTAGGTGGACAGCGGGATGATGCCGAGGTGGCCGAGGACGGCGACCACACCCCGGGCGGCGGCCACCTGGATGGCGACCGTCACCACCGTGATCAGCGTGGTGGTGATCGACCGGTAGACGAGGAACAACATGATCGCGATCACGCCGAATGTGAGCGCGGTGACCTTGATGTGGCCCTTCTCGCCGACCGCGAACTCGTCGGCGACCAGTGCCGCCGGACCGCTGACGTAGGCCTTCACCCCGGGTGGCGCCGGAGTCTTGTCGACGATGTCGCGCACGGCGATCACCGACTCATTCGCCTGGCTGCCGCCGGCGTCACCGGCCAGGTACGCGTTGATCAGGGCGGCCTTGCCGTCGTTGCTCTGCGACCCCGCCGCGGTGAGCGGGTCACCCCAGAAGTACTGAACATGCTCGACGTGCTTCTTGTCGGCCGTCATGCCGGCAACCAGGGCGTCGCCGTAGCGGTGCGCCTGCTCACCGAGCGGCTGAGCCCCCTCGATCACGATGGTGGCGAGGCTGTCGGAGTCATACTCGCCGAACACCTTTCCCACCCGCTGGCTGGCGATCACCGCCGATGCGTCCTTGGGGGACTGTGCGACGTTGTGGACCCGACCCACTTCCTCGAGTGGCGGAACGAGCGCATTGGTGGAGGCGGCCAGCGCCAGCCAGAATATGGCGATCGGGATCGCGAGCTTGCGGACGAGGTTGGGGACGCGGGGCGGGCGTTCGGAGGGGCTGAGGCTCATCCGGACTTGTCCAGACAGAACACATAGGAGTCCGCGCCCTGCGAGGAGCGTTCGACCTTGACCACACCGTCGATGGTGATCCGGCAGCCCAACTCCGAGCCGGTGCCCTGGGCCTGAATGTTGGTGGCCACCGCCGGGGTTGTGGTGGTGTCGTCGTAGGACCACGGCAGGACGGCGTTCTCGACCGTTCGCGGGCTGGCGTTGATGTCGAGATAGGTGATGGTTGCGGTCGCGCCGGGAGCGCCGAAAACCTCGAGAGTGACGCGCTTGGGGTTGAACGGGACGATCTGGTCGGCGGCGCCGGCGGGGGTCGCGGTGTTTTCGCCCGAATAGGCGGCCTGCAGTCGGTACACCGCGAACGCGGCCAGCGCGATGATCGCCACGGCGAGCGGCAGCCTCCAGTGCCTGGCGAGTGCGCGGCCGATCACGATCAGGACAGTACTGGCAAGTACCGTCGGGCGCAGCGTTACCCTCGCAGCCCCGGCAGGATCACGTCGTCGACCAGCGACCGGACCGTCTTGCGAGTGGCCGGACGGTCCTGGATCACCGACCGAAAAACCAGATACCCCGGCAGGACGTCCCAGAGCTCAGGGTTGATTGCCGACTCGGCGATCTCGCCGCGGTGTACCGCACGTTGCAGGGTGTGCTGGATCATCGTCCGGCGTCCGGCGAGGAACCGCTGCAACTCGACGTGCAGCGCTGGGATGCGGGACAACTCGCCGAGCACCGCCCGCATGGCGGGGGCGTGTTCGCGGACGTGGTCGCAGATCATGTCCCCGAGACCGACGAGATCGCCGCGCAGGGTGCCGGTGTCGGGCGCGACCTCGTCCTGCTGAATGCCCTCGATGAAGGCGGCGAGCACGAGTTCGGCCTTGGTGGGCCAACTTCGGTAGACAGTGGCCTTGCTGGCCCGCGCCTCGGCCGCCACCTCGTCGACGGTAAGCCCGTCGTAGCCGTGCTGGCGCAGCAGTCGGAGGGTCACCGCCAACAGTTCGCGTTCGCGGTCCGACCACTGCGAGGGCTGCACAGCGGACACCCTAGCGGCCAGTCGCACCGGGGTCAGCACCGTCGAGCCGGCGATGTCTCGCGCTGCGCCCCCGAATCCGACCGCAATCAGACCAATCGCCCAAACCAGGGAACGCGCCGAGGTCAGCCCGTAACCTGAACTCATTCGATGGACCGACATGGAGGGGACCCGATGAGGACTCGGTCAAAATTCTGCGGTGCGTTCGGCGCGCTGGCCCTTGCGGCGGCAGCCATTCCGCTGACCACCATGGCGTCGCCAGCGGTGAGCCGCGCTGAAGACAACTGCGACTTCAATTACTTCTGGAACACCACCACAAACCAGTGCCAGTTCTGTGACACCGCGGTCATGTACTGGAACTACGAGCTGAACCAATGCTTCCCGATCGACCCGACCCCCTACGTCGATCCCGTTATCGGTCCCAATCCGGTCGTCGGACCGGTCGGGCCGGTCGGGGTGGGCGGCGTCGGCCCTGTTGCGGGACCGGTGGGCCCGGTCGGCGTGGGCGGCGTCGGTCCCGTGGCGGGACCCGTCGGGCCGGTCGGCGTCGGCCGGCGGTAGCGGGACATACGCGTCGGGGCCCATCGGCTCTCCGTCGGATTTTGCCGTTCGGCGGTCCGCCCCTCCCGCCAGCGAAGACGACTGCGAAAAATGGACGGCAATCAACCGCGCTTGTCGTTGCACGAAGGCACACGTCGGTGATGTCGGTCCCTTTCCACTCCGCGGTGCGCTTACTGCAGGTGTTGGAATCCCCTCTACGCGCCACCTGCAGCCCGCAGCGTTACTGGCGCCGGTCGTCCACAGGCACCTTGGAGCTTGTTCACGTGTCCATCGGTAGCAAGTTGCGGTCTTCAGGCAAAGGCGAAATAGCGGAGCCACATATATGGCCCAGCGATGAGGATCGTCAAGGCGGTGACGACAGCCCCTTTACGGGTGAACTCCCAGAAGCTGATCGGGTGTCCCTCCCGCGCGGCAATGCCGAGCATCACGACATTTGCACTGGCGCCGACTGCGGTCAGGTTTCCACCGAAGTCGGCGCCTGCTGCAAGGGACCACCACAAGGCTTGGCTGTGAACGGGATTGGCGATGGTCATGGTCAAATCCGCGACGACTGGGCTCATCGTCGCCACGTACGGAATGTTGTCGATGATCCCGGACAAGACCGCAGAGACGAAAAGTATCGCCGTGGCTGCCAGCAGCGCGTTGCCGCCGGTCGCCTCTCCGGCGAGTCGGGCGACCTGGCCGATGACTCCTGTCTTGACCAGCGAGCCGACCAAGATGAACAGCCCTGCGAAGAAGAGCAGGGTTTCCCATTCAACGCTGTCGAGATAGCGCTCGGATTTGATGCCGGTGATCACGATGAGGGTTCCCGCGCCGAGCAGGGCCGCGACGGCCGGCTCGACGTGGATTATCGAGTGTGCGATGAAGGCAGCGAACACGATGGCCAGCACGACCGCGCACCTGACCAGCAGACGCACATCCCGAATCGCCTCGCGCTCGTTGAGCGACATCACTTCGGCGACACGCTGAGGTTCAACCCTGAACGAGCCGCGAAAGATGACCGGCAGTAGCGCGAGAAACGCGGCCAGGACGATCACGACCAACGGGGTCAGATGGAGTAGGAAGTCGTTGAACGACAAGCCGGCCCGGCTCGCAATGATGATGTTGGGTGGATCGCCTACTAGGGTGGCCGCTCCGCCGATGTTGGAGGCGAAGACCTCTGCAAGTAGGAAAGGAACGGGGCTGATCGCCAGGCGTTCACAAACCAGGAGCGTCACCGGGGCAATCAGTAACACAGTCGTGACGTTGTCCAGGAGGGCCGAGGCGCCCGCGGTGATCAAGGCCAGCAGGATCATCACACGCAGCGCGGATCCCTTTGCGCGTTTGGTCGCCCAGATGGCGATGTATTCGAAGACGCCAGTCTGCCGGAGGACTCCGACGATCACCATCATCCCAAGCAGTAGGAAGATCACGTTCCAGTCGATGCCCGTTTCGCGGGAGAAGAACATGTCGTCCGCTCCGGCGATGCCAGCCGCCGCAATGACCGCCGCACCGCCGAGTGCGGCCTTGACCTTGTTGATCTTTTCCGTGGCGATGAACAGGTAGGCGATCAGGAAGACGCCCAGTGCGAATGCGGCCACGATCACTCCGGCGCGGTGACGCTCACTGGTTGCCCAGGGCGACGTCGAGCAGTCGGGAGGCGGTGATCACGCCGATCAATCTTCGGTCGGTGACGACCGCGGCCAACGGCGAATGTTCGCGGGCCATGACGGCGGCCACTTCGATGATGGTGTCGTCGGCGCTGACCGATGCCAGTTGGGCTGCTGTTTTCGGCAGTATCTCCGCGATCGACTTGCCGCTCAGTTTCTCGGCTACCCGGTCGGCGTTGAGTTCTCCGATCACGCCGGCCAGCGCAGGGTCGTCCTGAATGTAGGCGGGTAACAGCAACCGGACGACCTCGGAGGCGGGCAGGATCTGCAACGGCCGCCCGGATGGGTCGGTGATCACGAGCCCGGGGAGGCGATGCTCGGCGATCAGACGAACGGCATCGATCGCGTCCGAGTCGGAACGGACTACTGGGAAGTCTTCAGCGATCTGTTCAGCACGCACGTCTCGACCCTAGACCGGCCCCGCGTCGTCGATGCCGGGAAATTCGGTCGGCGCGCAGACGCGCGGAACCTACTGCTCGTTCGAGTCAGGTCTGCGGTAGCGCAGTTGCGGGTGCGCGCTGACCATGTCGTCGTAGAGGATCGCCATCCGGTCGACGTACCACAGCTTGGCCCCGGCGATCAGCACCGTCCCCAAAGCGGTGGGCCATAGCTGTGAAGTGATCAGCCCCCAGATGAGAAGCGGGAGGCCGGTCATCGAGGCGGCGTTCAGCAGATTAGGAATGGTTCGGTGACGTTCGGGTACCGGGATTTCCGTTCTGTTGGACCAGAAGCGCTCGCCAAGAACACATTTTGTCATCCACGCATGGTCATCTTCGGCCGGAGCGAAGGCGCGTGGGTTGAACCATGTCCACCAGAGCGCGAGCGCGATAGGGATCAGCGACCAATATCCTAGCCAGGTGCGACTCCAAATGGCGGCAACGAACAACGGGAGCGTGACGAAGCGGGTCCACCCACTCCAAGGATTGGCGTGGCGTGCCCAGCCGCCTTCATCGAGTCGGAAGACCGAGGCAATTCTGCTTTCCCATGTCATCTTTTCTCCGATGTTCGTCCTGAATACAAGGGCGGCCCACCCCGCTCGGCGTCGTCGGAAGTTACGGCCGTCTCGGGTAAGCGCCAAACGAGGACGGGCGGGAAGTACGTGAATATGCTTCCCGGTGGCGGGGCACTGGTGCGGCCGCCGACCTGTAGGAGGGACACATGTCACGAGCAGTGGGGGACCGCTATCAGTGTGGTGAGTGCGGAGCGGTACTTGTATACGAGAACGCCTGTCCATGTTGCAAGTCATCTGAAGACCACGCCGAACTGTGCTGCGGTAAGGCCATGGCGAAAGTAGACCCCTAGCAACAACGCCGCACCCTTCGGTAAGCCGTCACTCAATAGTAGTTGCGCGCCCATTCGATTGTCGGACTGCATCGCCCGTGGGAGTCATCACTCGCCACCTGCTCGACGACTGCCATTGCGGGCCGCGATAACGGAGGCGACGTGGTCAGATTTAGGCGCCGGTCTGTAGTTTGACGTGTTGTTTTGACGGTTGACGGCGCTTGGCCACGTATCCTGCGCCCATGAAAATCCTCCTCGACGACGCCGACATGGATGCGCAGCTGAGCCGCACTCTCGTTGCCGTCGCGGCCGAGGCGTGCGATCTGGGTGAAGCGCTCGCAACAGCCACTCGGGTCACCCCGGGCGACTACGACTCCTGGTGTGCCGAGTGGTCGGCGACCGCCGAGGCCGCGCAGGCCGTCGCCGACCGGTCCGCCGAGGGCGGCCACACCGTGACGGCACGCAAGGCCTACCTGCGCGCGTCGGAGTATTGGCGCCAGGCGTTCTTCTTCCTTCGTCACGACATCACCGACGAGCGACTGCAGCACGCGTGGCGGGAGCATCGGCGCACGTTCCGTGCGGGCATGCCCTTCCTTGCTTTCCCCGGTGCCGCAACGGAAATCCCGTTCGACGGGGTCACCATGACGGGCTACCTGTTTCGGGCGAGTGGCGATGGCGGATCGCGACCGACCGTGCTCGCCCCGTGCGGCTACGATTCGACGGCCGAGGCCGGCTACGTCGCGACCGGCTACATGGCTCTGGCCCGCGGTTACAACTTCTTCGTCTTCGAAGGCCCGGGCCAAGGCGGGATGCTGTACGAACATCGGATTCCGATGCGGCCGGACTTCGAGGTGCCGTTCGCGGCGGCCTTCGCCTGGCTGATCGAACAGGAGGGTGTGGACCCGGACCGCGTCGCCGTCGTCGGCCGGTCGTTCGGCGGCTACCTGGGACCACGGGCGGCGGCGTTCGAACCGCGGATCGCCGCACTTGTCGCCGATCCGGGCCAGTTCGACTTCGCCACCCGGATGACCAAGATGTTCGGTGGCGCCGGGCAATTGGAGAAGGTCACCGATGCCGACCCCGACACCGATGCGCAACTCGAGGCGCTCCTCGACGGACCCCGCAACACCGAATGGTACGGGGCACGCATGGCGACACTGGGGGCCGCCACGGTCGGTGACTTCATCCGCCGCCAGCTCGCCTTCGACCTCGGCGACTGTGCGGGCGCGATTGCGTGCCCGACGCTGATAACCGAGGGCGAAGGGGACTTCGCCGCGCAGGGCGAAGCCCTCTACGACCACCTGCCGTCCGGAATTCGCAAGGAAATCAAGCGGTTCAGCGAGGCGGAGGGCGCCGGTGGTCATTGCGAGGGACTGGGGGCGACCCTGTTCGAAGGTTTTGCCTTCGACTGGCTGGACGACGTGCTCGGGGCGCGCCGGCGCTGACGGCCGCAAGACGGCATCGAATCGCGCGCGTTGCCGATCTGCGATATGACCGTTATCCGCCGCTGCTGGTGCTGATTTGGCCGCGCGGGCAGTGTCGTTGCCATGGCCAGCGGGCAGACGAAGCAGACCGACAGTCGGCTGGCTGCGCGCTGTGCGGCGAGTGCTTCGCTGGGAGCTGCCGTCATCCATTTCGCCGTCACCCCGATGCACTGGCGGGACTGGGTGGCCTCCGGATTGTTCTTTGCGGGGCTCGCCACATTCCAACTCGTCTGGGCCTTCCTTGCCTGGTCACGCCCCCGGTCGTCGGTGCTTGCGGCGGGGATCGCGGCCAATGCCGGCGCCGCCGCATTGTGGGTGATGTCCTGCATGTTCGGACCGCCGTTCGGGCCGTCCGCCGGTCAACCCGAAGCAGTGAGCTCCGCCGGCATCAGCGTGCTGTTGCTGCAGTGCTACGTCGTGATGGGCGCCGGGTGGGCGTGGTCTCGGCAGTATCGGCCCGAACCGGTCCCGGGTTTCCGGCGGGCAATGGTCCTGATGGGCACCAACACGGTGATGGCGGGCGCGGTGACGGTCGGGTTGGTCGCCACCATGCAGGGGCATCACCATCACCACGGCGGACCGGTCGAGGCGCGGGGGGAGCACGCGACGCATCCGGCGCACATGGAGGGCCATCACCCGCCCTCGGATCCGCCCTCCGCGCCGGCGCCGCCGGAGGGGCTCCCGGTGACCGACATGGCGCTCGATACCGCAGGTGATCACTATGCTCCCGTGGCCGTACCGCCCTCGGCGGAAACCGGCCTCGAAGCCGACGAGCATCAACACCACCACGACGACTGAGTCGCCGTCCGGTGGTGCCGGGTTGCGCAGCGCGGGATTTCAGTGCGCGTGGTCGAAGACCAC
>JAGQTW010000194.1:0-7321 GCA_020438785.1 Mycobacterium sp.
GGATGAGTTCGTCGGCGTCGGCGTGCGCGGAGAGCATCTGCAGGTTGGCCACCTGCGCGTTGATCGGGATCCACTCGCCGTAGATCCTGACCTGACGCTCACCGGCCGCGATGGATCGCCCGCGGGTTCCGGGCACCTGATAACCGGTGATGATGATCGTGTTGCGCGGGTCAGGCGCGAATGCCTTGAGGTGGTGCAGGATTCGGCCGCCGGTGGCCATGCCGCTGGCCGAGATCACGACCTTGGGCTCGGAGCTCTCCGAGATCTTCCTGGACTCGTCGGCCTCCCGGGTGTAGGCCGCCATCGCGCACATGCCCTCGTACACCTCGGGCGTCAGTCGATGGTCGGCGCGGTGCGTGCCCAGCAGTTCGCTGGCGTTGATCGCCATCGGGCTGTCCAGGTAGACCGGGATGTCCGGCAGCCTTCCGGCCGAGCGCAGCTGCCAGAGATAGTAGAGCAGCGTCTGCGCCCGGCCCACCGCGAACGCCGGTACCACCACGGTGCCCCCGCGATCCACCGTCGCGCCGATGACGTCGGCAAGGGTGCCCGCCGGGTCGGTGCGTTCGCGGACCCGGTCACCGTAGGTGGACTCCATCACCAGATAGTCGGCACTCTGCACCGGCTCGGGGTCGAACATGATCGGGTCGTCGTAGCGGCCGAGGTCGCCGGTGAACACGATGCGGCGGCCGTGCCACAGCAGGTCCACGGTGGCCGCCCCGAGGATGTGGCCCGCGCGCCGGAACGTCACCACCGGCCCGTCGCCGGCCAGGGTGAACTCCTGACCGAACGGGCGGGTGTCGAACAGTTCCAGCGCTCGCCGGGCGTCCTCGCCGTCGTACAGCGGCAGGGCCGGATGGTGCTTGCTGGCCTTGTGCTTGTTCAGGAACGCCGCGTCACGCTCCTGGAGGTAGGCGCTGTCGCGCAGGATGATCTCCGCGACGGCGGCGGTCCCGTCCGTGGACAGGATGGGTCCGCTGAAACCGTCACGCACCAGCCGGGGCAGGTACCCGGTGTGGTCGAGGTGGGCGTGGCTGACGATGACCGCGTCGATGCTCGCGGGGTCCACCGCCAGTGGTGCCCAGTTGAGCTCGCGTAGATTCTTCAGCCCCTGGAACAGGCCGCAGTCCAACAGGATTCGCGTGCCCTCGGCCTCCAGCAGGTGCTTGGAGCCGGTGACCGTGTTTGCCGCCCCGAGGCTGCGGAAGATGAGTTCGACGCGATCCGTCATTCCGGCTCCCCCAGCTTCGCCAGCAGCAGCGCCTCGGTGACGGCGGCACGCTCGAACACACCCAGGTGCAGGCTCTCGTTGACGCTGTGGGCCTGGGTGCCGGGATCCTCGACGCCGGTCACCAGGATCTTGGCCCGCGGGAAGGCCGCGGCGAACTCGGCGATGAACGGGATGGACCCACCCATACCCATGTCGACGACCTCGGTTCCCCAGGCCTCGCGAAACGCCGCGCGGGCCGCGGCGTAGACCGGACCGGTCGCATCGATCGCGTAGGGCTGGCCGACGTCGCCGGGGGTGACCGTGACGTGGGCACCCCACGGGGCGTGCTCTTCGAGGTGGCGGCGCAACGCCTCGAGGTGCGCCACCGCGTCGCCGCCCGGGGCGATGCGCATACTCACCTTGGCGCGCGCCCGCGGAATCAGGGTGTTCGACGCCTTGGCCACCGGAGTGGTGTCGATGCCGATCACGGTGATCGCCGGTTTGGCCCACATCCGTTGCGCGACTGTGCCCGAGCCGATCTCGCGAACACCGTCGAGCAGGCCGGACTCCGCGCGCACCCACTGCGGTCCCCGGTCGACGTCAGCGGCGCTGGATTCGTGCAGGCCGGCCACGGCCACGTTGCCATCGTCGTCGTGCAGGCCGGCCAACAGCCGCACCAGCACCGTCAGCGCGTCGGGCACCACCCCGCCCCACAGCCCGGAATGCAGGCCGTGGTCCAGGGTCTGCACCTCGACCACGCAGTCGGCCAGGCCGCGCAGCGACACGGTCAGCGCCGGCACCTCGGGCGTCCAGTTGTCCGAGTCGGCGATGACGATGACGTCGGCGGCCAGCTTGTCGCGGTGCGCCGCCAACAGCGCGCCGAGCGAGGGCGAGCCGGACTCCTCCTCGCCCTCGACGAACACCGTCACCCCGACCGGCGGGCTGCCCCGGTGCGCCCGGAACGCCGCCAGGTGGGTGGCGATTCCGGCCTTGTCGTCGGCGCTGCCGCGGCCGTACAACCGACCGTCGCGTTCGGTCGGCTCGAACGGAGGCGAATCCCATTGCCCAGGATCACCTTCGGGCTGGACATCGTGATGGGCGTAAAGCAGTACCGTCGGCGCACCGGGCGGTGTGGGATGGCAGGCGATCACCGCGGGCGCGCCCCCGGCGCTGACGATCTCGACGTCGGCGAAGCCGGCCGCGCTCAGCAGGTCGGCGACCGCCCGCGCGCTGCGCCGAACCTCGTCGCGGCGGTCCGGGTCGGCCCACACCGACTCGATG
This sequence comes from Mycobacterium sp., assembly GCA_020438785.1. GTDB lineage: Bacteria > Actinomycetota > Actinomycetes > Mycobacteriales > Mycobacteriaceae > Mycobacterium. The sequence goes on from JAGQTW010000194.1 coordinate 2,489, forward strand.
CGCACCAGGTCCTCGAGGTCGGCGCGCACCGAGGGCAGCACGGCCTTCACCCGTGCGACGAGATCGTCCATCTGACAATCCTGCGCGAGCGTGCGTGAAATGCCCGCATGTGACGGCGTGTCGCGCGCAGACACGAACGCTCGCCGAGGAGTTAGGGCGTCTCGAGGATGGCCACCGCGGCGGCGGTGTCACCCTCGTGGGTGAGCGAGACGTGGATCTGCACATCGGCCAGGTGCTCGGCGATGGCGCCGGTCAGCCGGACCTTGGGCCGGCCCCACATGTCGGTGATCACCTCGATGTCGCGGTGGATACCCTCGGGCAGCACCGGGCGCTGCGCGAACCGGGAACCCGACCACGCCTTGATCACGGCCTCCTTGGCGGCCCAGCGGGCCGCCAGGTGCCGCGCGGCCACCGAGCTCTTGTCAGCCGCGTCGCGGCGTTCACCGGGGGTGAACGTCGCGGCGAACACCGTTCCCGGCTGATCGACCTGCTCGGCGAAATCGGGGATGGAGACCACATCGATGCCCACGCCGACTATCGCCACGCGGGAACCCTAGCGCACGTAGGTATCACCGTCGCCAAGACGCGACGCCGGGTCGAGCAGCATCGCCGCCTCCTGACGCTTCTCCGGCTGATCGTGGTCGAACCGGCGATCGGCGGGCTTCTCGTACATCGGCCGCCCGCCGGCGATGGCCGAGGCCAGCCTGCGCTGACCGGCCAGCACCCGCTCCTGGGCCCGCCGGGTGTAGTCCGCCCGCTCCTCGGCGCTCAGTGCGGCCAGGAAGGCCTGCGGATGCACCAGGGCGATCAGACCGGACACGTGGCCGAAGCCGAGACTGGTCACCAGGCCCGCCTTGAGCGGGAACTTCTCGCCCAGCCGCATGGTCTCGCGCGGCCAGACGAAGTGCGCCGAGGTGGCCAGTTCGTCGTCGACGCAGTCCAGGCTGCGGTTCGGCGGGATGACGCCGTCGCGAAGGATCTGGCACAGCCCCATCATCTGGAAGACCGCCGCCCCGCCCTTGGCGTGGCCGGTGAGGCTCTTCTGCGACACGATGAACAGCGGGGCCCCGGCCGAGCGGCCCATCGAGTCGGCCAGCCGCTCGTGCAGCTCGGTCTCGTTGGGATCGTTGGCCAGCGTCGAGGTGTCGTGCTTGGAGATCACCGCGATGTCGTCGGGTCCCACGCCCAGCTTGGCCAGCGAGCGGGCCAGCACCGAATCCCGCCCGCCACGTCCGGCGCCCAGGGCACCGAGGCCCGGCGCCGGGATCGAGGTGTGCACACCGTCGGCGAAGCTCTGCGCGTATCCGACCACGGCCAGCACCGGCAGACCCATCTTCAGCGCCAGGTCGCCGCGGGCCAGCAGCACGGTGCCACCGCCCTGGGCCTCCAGGAAGCCCAGGCGTCGACGGTCGTTGGCGCGGGAGAACTTCGCGTCACTGATGCCCTTGGAGCGCATCATCTCGGTGTCGGCGGTGGCCGCCATGTCACCGAAGCCGATGACAGCCTCCAGCGTCAGGTCGTCGAACCCGCCGGCGACCACGAGCTCGGCCTTGCCGAGGCGGATCTTGTCCATCCCCTCCTCGACCGACACCGCCGCGGTGGCGCACGCCCCCACCGGGTGGATCATCGAGCCGTAGCTACCGACGTAGGACTGGATCACGTGTGCGGCAACGACGTTGGGCAGGACCTCCTGCAGGATGTCGTTCGGCTTGGCCACCCCCAGCAGGTTGCCGTGGTACATCGTCTGCATCGAAGTCATGCCGCCCATGCCGGTGCCCTGGGTGCTGGCCACCAGGCTCGGGTGCACCCAGCGCATCAACTCCTCCGGGGTGAATCCCGAGGACAGGAACGCGTCGACGGTGGCGACGATGTTCCACAGCGCCACCCGGTCGATGGAGCCGGCCATGTCGGGGGTGATGCCCCAGACCGTCGGGTCGAAGCCGGTCGGGATCTGCGCACCCACCGTCCGCGACAGCTTGGTCTTGCGGGGGACGCGAATCTCGGTGCCCGCCTTGCGGATCACCTCCCAGTCCGCCGAGTCGGGAACCGGACGCGCGACGGTGTGCTCCGGATCGACCTCCACGAACGCGCGGGCCTCGGCCTCCGAGGACACCACGAAGCTGAAGTCCTTGTCGAGGAAGACGCTGACCAGCAGCGGCGAGGCGTGATCCGCTCCGATGGCCCCGTCGTCGACGAACTCCCGGATGCCGCACCGCTCCACGACCACGTCGTGATACCGCTCGACGAGGTCCGCCTCGTCGACCAGCTCACCGCCGGCGGTGTCGTACCAGCCCGGCTTGGGATCGTCCTCCCACTTGATCAGACCGGTGGTCCAGGCCAGTTCGAGCACGCCGGCGGCCGACAGTTCGTTGTCGACCTCCATCTCGAAGCGGGTGCGCGACGAGCCGTACGGGCCGAGTTCGGCGCCACCGACGATGACCACCAGGTCGGCCGGGTCGACGTCGAGGTCGGCCCAGTCGGGCGCGGGAGCGGGCCGGTGGCCGCGCGGCGGGGACGGCAACGCGGCGATGGTGCCCGCGGCCGGCGCGTCGTCGGAGGCGTCCGATTCGCCGGTCATCTCCTCGCGGGCTTTGGCGGCCAGCTCTGCCATGTCGAGTTCGATGTCGCCCAGCCCGCCGGTCAGGTCCACCTTCAGCGGGGCGTGCGCGGCGGCGACCTTGGCCTCGACCGTGCACAGGTCGAGCAGCATCGCGGCCATCTCCGCGGTCGTATAGGTCGTCACTCCGGCCTCTTCGACCGCACCGACGATGGCGTCGTTGTGGCCCATCAGGCCGGTGCCCTTGGTCCAGCCGATCAGCGCGTGCGCGAAGCTGACCCGCTGGGCCCAGGAGGCCTCGGCGTTCCAGCGGTTGACCACCGCGTCGAGCGCGGACTTGGACTCGCCGTAGGCGCCGTCGCCGCCGAACATGCCGCGGTTCGGCGAACCGGGCAGCACCACATGCAGCCGTGAGGCGATGTCGCGTTCGGCGCCGATCGACGACAGCCCGCCGATCAGTCGCTCGACCGCCCACAGCAGGACCTTCATCTCCATCTCGGAGCGCGAGCCGGCCTCCGACATGTCACCGGCCACCCGCGGTGCGGCGAACGGGAACAGCAGCGTGGGCGTCTGCGCGTCCTTGATGTGAATCGATTGCGGCCCAAGGCTTTCCGACTGTTCGCTGCCGACCCAGGACACCAACGCGTCGATGTCGGCGTAGGAGGCCATGTTGGCCGGGACCACCCACAGCGCCGCGCCGTAGCGGGCGTGATCGCGGTAAAGCGACTTGTAGAAGTCCAGCCGGTCGTCGTCGAGCCGAGACGTCGTGGCGATCACCGTCGCGCCCCCGTCGAGCAGCTGGCCGACCACCGATGCCGCGATCGACCCCTTCGACGCGCCGGTGACGACGGCCACCTCGTCGGAATAGCGCCCGGTTCCCGGGTTTTCGGCACCGGCGGCGATCCGCCCGAACAGCGAGGCGTGGATGGTCCGACCGGCCGCCAGGGCCTTGCCCTGCCACCAGGTGGCCTGGGTGGCCACGGTGTGGCCGGCGCCCTCGAAGCGCTCCGAGAGCCGCACCCAGTCGGCGTCGACGTCACCCTCGTCGGCCAGCCACAGCTTGACCAGATCCTCGCGCGCACTGGCCCAACGGTCGTCGAGCAGCACCGCCTTGCGCCCGTCGAAGGACGGGGCAACCAGTCGCGGCCAGTCCGAGCCCAGCTCGGCGGTCACCAGGTCGATCAGCTCGGCGTCGGTGGCCGCCGGCTGCGCGGTCTCCGGATTGTCCAGGCCGAGCTGGCCCAGCACCATCCGGGCCGCCGTGGCCAGCACACCGTCGCGACCGGTCACCTTCTCGGCGAACTCGCCTAGGGCGGCCGAGTCGACCACACCGCCACCGCCACCGCCGGCCGACGGGAGCGCGACGGCGATGCCCTTGCGGGCCGCCACCGAGGCGACCGCCGCGTCGATGGCCTTGTCCACGGCGGCGGCGTCGGCAAGCGCACCCTCGTGCAGCCCACCGAGGCTGCCGCCACGCACGCTGGCGCCCTCGCGGGTGCCCAGCGCGAGCTCGGCGGTGACGTGCTTGGCCCAGCCGTCTCCCAACTCCCAGGTCTTCTTGACCCGCTCGGCGATGGCGGCGGGCCGCTTGCCGGACGGGCCGAGCACGGTACGCAGCTGGTCGTTGATGGCGTCGGAGAGCACCGGACCGAACGGCTTGTAGGTCCGGGCGAGCTTGGACACCTGACCCTTCAGCGAGTTCAGGTCGGCCTCGGCGGCGCCGTCGATGGCGCCGAGGTTCAGCTCGGACCCGAGATCCACCAGCAGCTGGTTGCGCCGCGAGGACGCCCCGTCGGTGATCGACTCGATGGAGTCCAGCGGCTCGATCTGGTCGATGCGCATCTTGGCGCTCAACGCGATCAACGCCAGGGTGGCATCGCCGGCGTCGAAGACGATGTCGTCGGGGCGGGGGCCACCGGTGGGCACCGCGGCTGGGGCCGGTGCGGCCTCGATCGCTGCAGGCGTGGCCTCGGCTGCGGGCGCCTCGGCGACCGGCTCGTCGTCCGGCTCCGGATCGGTGTCGGTCGCGAACAGCACCGCGGCGTCTCGCTCCGCGTTGAGCACTTCCACTGTGCTGTGGGCGTATTCGGGCAGCTTCAGGGTGTTGCTCGCCAGGCCGGCGACGGTCGGTGCGGACTTCACCCCGATCTCCACGAAGCGCTCGACACCAAGGCCGCCCGCGGCCTCCTCGATGAACAGCAGGTCCTGGGTCTCGATCCAGCGCACCGGGCTGGCGAACTGCCAGGCCAGCAGTTCGATGACGACCTTGCGGCACA
>JAGQTW010000194.1:7356-7560 GCA_020438785.1 Mycobacterium sp.
CTCGTCGAGCGGCTCGGCGGGCACCAGGTCGCGGATCTCCTGGATGAAGTCGCGATCCAGGGTGAACGGCCGGGGCACCAGGTTCGGGATGTAGCGCCCAATGATCAGGTTCGGGTCGGCGTCGCGGGGCATGACGCGGTCCAGCGAGCGGCGGAACTCGTCGACGCCCACGCGCAGCACGCTGGAGTGGAACGGCACGTCGAT
>JAGQTW010000195.1 GCA_020438785.1 Mycobacterium sp.
CTCGACTCCATCCCGGCGATCTACGGCCTCACCGAAGAGCCCTACATCGTGTTCACCGCGAACGCGTTCGCGCTGATGGGCCTGCGGCAGTTGTACTTCCTGATCGGCGGTCTGCTCGACCGCCTGGTGTACTTGTCCTATGGGCTGTCGCTGATCCTGGCGTTCATCGGCGTGAAGCTGGTGCTGCACGCGCTGCACGAGAACACCCTGCCGTTCATCAACGGCGGCGCGAAGGTGAAGGTGCCGGAGATCTCGACCGGTCTGTCGCTCAGCGTGATCGGGGTGATCCTAGTGGTCACCACCGTCGCCAGCCTGGTGAAGACCAGGACGCGGGCGGCCTGACGGAGCGGCGATCGGCGAGTACGCCAACCGGGCTCGGGATCGGTTCGCGGACAGTCCGATCCGCGGGTTCGAGCCGCACTCAGGCCATGAACCGGCGACTGAGCGCGGTCATCATGTCGAGAACCTGCCGGCGCTGGACCGCGACCTGCCGCACCTCGTGCTGGAGGTGCCTGACCTGGTGGGTCCAATGCTGACGCTGGCAGCGCGCCAGCCGCTGGCGTAACGTCGCCGATTCCTTGTCGATCAGCGCCAGCTGGTCCTGCAGCTCGCCGAGGAAGTACGAGGCTTGGGCGCGGTCGTGCTCATGCTCTGCGGAACTGTCGCCGCGGATGTCGGTTGCGACACTCATAGCCTGGCGACCGTACCGGAACGGCGGGCCCGTCGGCGAGTTCTTCACACGGTTGTAACGCGAAGGCACAGTGCCGCAAATGAATTCAACTTCGGGCCTGGAGAGGGGCCCTCACCTCGACGGCAGTGCCATGCTGTCGTAGTCGACGGACAACTCGGCAAGAGCCGTGCGGGCGTGGCGTTCGACGAACAACGGAACGAACTCGCGGATTCGTGCGCCGCTGAACCTGTCGTGCAATTCCTGAACCACGTCGGCAATCGTCGCCGCCGACAGGGTCGGGTACTGGACCGACAACCGCTCGACGGCGTCCCTGAGTTGCTCCCGCTCGTCCCTGGCCCCGACCATCATCTCAGGTTCGCATCGGGTTGGGTTGCGGTCAACCGGTGCGACGTCCGGCAGTCCACCGCTGGTGTCCGAGGGGGGACTTGAACCCCCACGCCCGTTAATAGGGCACTAGCACCTCAAGCTAGCGCGTCTGCCATTCCGCCACTCGGACCTCGCCCCAAACGGGGCGCCTAAGGCTATCGGATTCGTCAGCCGAGTCCCAAACGGCGCTAGGCGGCGGGCATCCGGTCGGCGATCTGGCGGGCGATCGCGGCCGCCGCCGAGGTGGGCCCGTCGGCGCTGCACGCCTCGACATCGACGGCGACGTTGCCGTGCACGGTCAGGGCTCGCTGGCAGGCCCACCGCTCGGGGCTCTGCTCCTCCCGCGACACCGCGAGGACGTCGTGGTCGGTGCTGATCTGGCCCACCGACCAGACCTGTTCGGGGCCGATGGGCTGGGGGTAGGTGAGCTGGCGGTTCGAGCAGCCCGCCCAGTTCTGCTGCGAGGCCTCGAAGAAGTCGGTCGCGGCCCGGGCGGTGGGGAACAGCACCACGGCCTGCACGGCGTAATGCGACCAGGCGGTGGCAGTCGGCGGTTCCCGCAGCACCTGGCCGTGCACGGCGGTCCAGCCGGTGTCGGCGTAGACGTCCTGCTGGGCGGCGCCGCCCACGGCGAGGCAGTTCCGGTCGGCGAAGAACATGCTGTCGTTCCAGGGCTTGGTGACCTCGCGGGTGACGACGACGTCATCACCGGACATGGCCGCGCCCACGTCCGGGGCCGCAAGCAGCAGGCCGGGCAGCGCCTCTGGGGTGGTCAGCGGTGCGCGGGGCGCCGGCATCGCGGTGCCCGAGGTGGTGGTCGCGCAGCCACTGATCGCCACGCACGCGAGTGCCGCGAGCGCCGGCAGACGGGAGGTCACCGGTAAATCAAACAGCATCTCGGCGTGTTGCGCATGTGGTTGGAGAGAACAATGTGGTAAAGGGGGCTTCAGCCTGCCGCCGCTGCCCCGGCGCCGGGGCAATGGTAGGAAAGGGGACTGTGACCACTCCCGTCGACGAGGTCGTCGATCTCGTCAGCGCCCTGATCCGGTTCGACACCTCCAACACCGGTGAACTGGAGACCACCAAGGGTGAGGCCGAGTGCGCCCGGTGGGTGGCCGAACAGCTGCGCGAGGTCGGCTACGAGACCGAGTACGTCGAGTCCGGGGCGCCCGGGCGTGGCAATGTATTCGCCCGCCTTGCCGGGGCGGATCCCAGTCGCGGTGCGCTGCTGGTCCATGGGCATCTCGACGTGGTGCCCGCAGAGCCGGCGGACTGGAGCGTGCACCCGTTCTCCGGGGCGGTCGCCGACGGCTACGTGTGGGGCCGCGGCGCGGTCGACATGAAGGACATGTGCGGGATGATGATCGCCGTCGCCCGGCACTTCAAGCGCGCGGGCATCGTCCCGCCGCGTGATCTGGTGTTCGCCTTCGTCGCCGACGAGGAGGCCGGCGGGAAATACGGCGCCAGGTGGCTGGTGGAGAACCGGCCGGACCTCTTCGACGGCATCACCGAAGCGGTCGGCGAGGTGGGCGGCTTCTCGCTCACGGTGCCGCGGCGCGACGGCGGTGAGCGCAGGCTGTATCTGATCGAGACGGCCGAGAAGGGCATGTTGTGGATGCGCCTGAAGGCCCGCGGCAGGGCCGGGCACGGGTCGTTCATCCACGACGACAACGCCGTGACGACGATCGCCGAGGTGGTGGCTAGGTTGGGCCGCCACCAGTTCCCGATCGTGGTGCACCCCGCGGTCGACGAGTTCCTCACCGCGGTCGCCGAGGAGACCGGCTACACCTTCGACCTGGATTCACCCGACCTCGACGGCGCGATCGCCAAGCTGGGCTCGATCGCCCGGATCGTCGGCGCCACCCTGCGCGACACCGCGAACCCGACCATGCTCAAGGCCGGTTACAAGGCCAACGTGATACCGGCGACCGCCGAGGCGGTGATCGACTGCCGGGTGATCCCCGGCCGTCAGGCGGCGTTCGAACGCGAGGTCGACGAGATCATCGGCCCTGATGTCACCCGCGAGTGGGTCACCGAATTGCCCTCGTACGAAACGGAATTCGATGGCGACCTGGTCGAGGCGATGAACGCCGCGCTGCTGGCCGCCGACCCCGAGTCGCGCACGGTTCCGTACATGTTGTCCGGCGGGACCGACGCCAAACACTTTGCTCGACTTGGTATCCGGTGCTTCGGCTTCATCCCGCTGCGGCTGCCGCCGGAGCTGGACTTCGCCGCGCTGTTCCACGGGGTCGACGAGCGGGTACCCATCGACGCACTGGAGTTCGGCGCCCGGGTGCTCGAGCGTTTCCTGACCAACTGCTGATGAGAAGACGAAAGGATCACCCATGGCTTTTGACTACAACCCGTACGACTTCCTGCCCGAGCTGCCGGGTTTCACGCTGACCAGCACCGACATCACCGACGGCAAGCCGCTGCGCAAGGCTCAGGTCAGCGGCATCATGGGCGCCGGCGGGGAGGACGTCTCGCCGCAGCTGAGTTGGTCAGGCTTCCCGGAGGAGACTCGCAGCTTTGCGGTCACCGTCTATGACCCGGACGCGCCGACCGCCTCGGGCTTCTGGCACTGGGCGGTGGCCAATCTGCCCGCCACCGTCACCGACCTGCCGTCCGGGGTCGGCGACGGCTCGGTGCTGCCGGGCGACGCGCTGACGCTGTGCAATGACGCCGGCATGCGCCGGTTCATCGGCGCCGCCCCGCCGGCCGGGCATGGCGTGCACCGCTACATCGTGGCGGTGCACGCGGTGAAGGTGGAGAAGCTGGAACTCGCCGAGGACGCCAGCCCGGCCTACCTCGGCTTCAACCTGTTCATGAACGCGATCGCGCGGGCCACCATCCACGGGACCTACGAACAGAAGTAGCCCACCTTCACCACCGAGCAGACGCAAAATCGCACGATGTCGGCCTAGCTGATGCGATTTTGCGCCTGCTCGCGCAGGCAGATTCAGCCCGCGGAGCCGACCGCCTCGGCCAGTGACGCGAACCCGCCGGCGTGCAGCCGTGCGGCGATCCCGTCGTGAATGCCCTTGGCCCACAGGCCCCCGCCGTAGACGAAGCCGGTGTAGCCCTGCAGCAGCGCCGCCCCCGCGGTGATCCGCTGCCACGCGTCCTCGGCGGTCTCGATACCGCCGACGCTGATCAGCACCAGCCGGTCCCCGACCCGGGCGCGCAGCCGGCGCAGCACCGCCAGGGCCCGATCGGCCACCGGTGGCCCCGATATCCCGCCGGGGCCGAGCGCGTCGACGCCGGGGGTGCGCAGCCCGGCGCGCGAGATCGTGGTGTTGGTGGCGACGATGCCGGCCAGGCCCAGTTCGACGGCCAGGTCGGCGACCGCGTCGACGTCCTCGTCGGACAGGTCGGGTGCGATCTTGACCAGCACCGGGGTCGACGTCTCGGCCAGCACCGCGGTCAGGATCGGCCGCAGCGCCTCGACGGCCTGCAGGTCGCGCAAGCCCGGGGTGTTGGGGGAGCTGACGTTGACCACCAGGTAGGCGGCCAGCGGCCCGAGCAGCCGGGCGCTGGAGCGGTAGTCGTCCACCGCCCGCTCCGGTGGGGTGGCCTTCGACTTGCCGATATTCACCCCGATCGGCACGTCGGGGTGGTGCCGCGCCAGCCGCAGCGCCAACTGGCCGGCGCCGTGATTGTTGAACCCCATCCGGTTGAGCAGCCCGCGGTCGGCGGGCAGCCGGAACAGCCGCGGCTGCGGGTTGCCCGGCTGCGCCTGCGCGGTAACGGTGCCGACCTCGGCGTAGCCGAATCCCAGCGGGCCCCAGGTGTGCAGGCCCAGGCCGTCCTTGTCGAAGCCGGCGGCCAGTCCGAGCGGCCCCGGGAAGGACACCCCGAACACGGTGCTGGCCAGGATCGGGTCGTGCGGGGCCAGCGCCCGGCGCAGCTGTCGGCGGGCGGGTTCGGTGGCGGTCGCGGCCCGCAGCGCGGCAAAGACAAGCGTATGGATGCGTTCGGGGGGCACCGTGAACAGCGCCCGCCGCAGCGCGGCGTACATCACAATCCGGGTTGATCGGCGTCGAGACGGGATTTCTTGCGCCGCAACAGGACTCGTCGGCTTCCGTCGGTGTAGAGCCGGACTCTGGTGAGCTCCCAGCCGCGGTACTCGGCCTCGATCGAGAGCCGGGTGGAGGCACTGATCCGGGTGACCTCCGGGGGCAGCCGCAACGGAATCCACTCGTAATCGTCGGACAGCTCGACCTCCCAGGCAGCGGGCATCCGGCCGCGGTGTGCCGCGCTCACCGGGCGCCCGCCGCGTCGCGGATCACCTGGACCCCGGCCCCGGAGCCGGACACGACGTAGAGCGTGTCCGACGCGTCGTCGAAGGCCAGCGAGTTCGGTTGCTGCACGGTGGGGTAACGCACCTTCTCCACGGGGATTCCAGTAGCGAGATCGTAACCAACCACGATATTCGCCGCCGTCTGAGAAACCCACGCGAGACGCCGCGAACCGGCCAGCCCGTAGGGCGCCTCCGGCACCGGGTAGGCCTGCCGCTCGATGAGCGGGTCGACGCCGAACACCAGCAGCTGACCGCCGCGGGTGTCGGCCACCAGCACCCGGCCCAGCGGGTCGGCGGCGATCGTGGTGGCGCCCTCACCGGCACGCAGGGACTGCTGCGGCTTGCCCTCGTCGTCCAGTGCGGTCACCGACGTCTGTCCCCGGTCGAGCACCACCGCGATGTTGCCGTCGGTGGTCAGCGCGTCCACCCGGGCGAAGATCTTCACCTCGCGGGTGACCTTGCCCGCCAGGTCCAGGGTGTAGGCGCTGCCGTCGGCGCTGCCCAGCACCAGCCGGCCGTCGGCGCGCCGGGCGATCGCGGTGAAGTCGGTGTCGGGCTCGCCGGGGATCGATACCCGGGTCGCCGTGCCGGCGGCCAGGTCGGCGGTGAAGTAGCCGCCCCGCGTCGCGGCGACGGCCGATCCCTTGCCGTCACCGGCCACCGCCGTCGCGGGCCCGGGAAGCGCGACGGTGCGGGCGGTGCCGGTGGGGCCGATCAGCGTCAGCAAGGCCGGGGCCTGGGGGTCGGCGCCGGGGGTGAAGACCACCAGCGACGAGGTCGTGGGGTCGAACAACGCGGCCGCCGGCCGCCCGCCCAGCGGCAGTACCCGGCCGGCCGGGCTGGTCGTTTGTGCGGGCGCCACCGCCGGGGCCGCCGGCTCGATGGTGGGCGGCGCGACGTCGATCGGGTTGGACGAGCACCCGGTGGTCAACGCCGCCACACCCAGGAAAATGCCAACGGACCTGCGAAAAGTCACGCGGTTTACGAGCCTTGGCAACGGGTAGCCCCCGGGATGTGTGCGTCTGCAAGCGATGTCGGTACCGACCGTCGTCCGAGAAGTCTAGGTGCCGCGACGGGAAGCACTTTGCTTCGTATGCCGGTTCCGAAGCCGTAAGTGGCGTTATGGTGACCCCATGACGATGGCGGCGACCCCGGAGTCAGCGGGCCGTGAGTTCACCATCGAGGACATCTCGACGGGCGTTTTCGCCAGCGGGTTCGGTCACCTCGGTGACGGTCGCAGCTTCTCCTTCCACACCCACCGCGGTCAGCTGATCGTCGAGGTGTACCACCCCCGGCTGGCCGGCCCGGTGCCGCAGGCCGAGGACGTGGTGGCCACGGCCACCCGCAGCCTGGCCGATTTCGACGTCGACGACGAGCGCAGCCTGGCCGCCGAGGTCCGGGACGCCGTGGCCGACGCGCAGCCGGTGCCGCGCCCGGCGCGCTGAGCGAGCAGGGCGGTCCAGTACGGTCGGCGGCGTGGATGTCACGCCGATGTCGTGGGTTCAGGTCGTGGTCCTTTCGATCGTTCAGGGCCTGACCGAGTTCCTCCCGATCTCGTCGTCGAGTCACCTCGCGATCGTGTCGCGGGTGTTCTTCGCCGGTGACGCGGGCGCGTCGTTCACCGCGGTGTCCCAGTTGGGCACCGAGGCGGCCGTGATCATCTACTTCGCCCGGGACATCGGCCGCATCCTCAAGGCCTGGTTCAACGGGCTGCTGATCAAGGCGCACCGGGACAACGTCGACTACCGGCTGGGCTGGTACGTCATCATCGGCACGCTGCCGATCGTCGTGCTCGGGGTGGCGTTCAAGGACTTGATCCGTGGCGAGGTCCGCAACCTGTGGATCATCGCCACCGCGATGCTGGTGTTCTCCGCCGTCATCGCCGCCGCCGAGTACGTCGGCAGGCAGAACCGCCACGTCGAACAGCTCAGGTGGTCCGACGGCCTGCTGGTCGGCATCGCGCAGTGCCTCGCGCTGGTGCCCGGGGTGTCGCGGTCGGGCTCGACGATCAGCGCCGGCCTGTTCCTGGGGCTCGACCGTGAGCTGTCTGCTCGGTTCGGATTCCTGCTCGGCATTCCGGCGGTCGTGGCCTCCGGGCTGTTCTCGCTGCCCGACGCGTTCCACCCGGTGACCCAGGGGATGAGCGCCACCGCCGCACAGCTGATCGTCTCCGTCGTCATCGCCTTCGTCGTCGGATTCGTGGCCGTCGCCTGGCTGCTGCGGTTCGTCGCCCATCATGCGATGTACTGGTTCGTGGGCTACCGGGTGATCCTGGCGCTGACCGTGATGGCGCTGCTGGCGACGGGGGTGGTGGCCGCGGTATGACCGTCATCCTGCTGCGGCACGGCCGCTCGACGTCCAACACCGCGCACACCCTGGCCGGGCGCTCCGAGGGAGTCGAACTCGACGACAAGGGCCACGCCCAGGCCGCCGCCCTGGTCGACCGGGTGGCCGGGCTGCCGATCAAGGCCCTGGTGCGGTCCCCGCTGCTGCGCTGCCGGCTGACGCTGGAGCCGCTGGTCGCCGCGCTCGGGCTCGATCCGCTGGTCGACGAGCGGCTCTCGGAGGTGGACTACGGCGACTGGACCGGACGAAAGATCGGTGAGCTGGTCAAGGAACCGCTGTGGTCGGTGGTGCAGCAGCAGCCCAGCGCGGCGGTGTTCCCCGAGGGTGAGGGTCTGGCGCAGGTGCAGGCCCGCGCGGTGGCCGCGGTCCGCGAACATGACCGGCGACTGGCCGACGAACACGGCGGCGATGCGCTGTGGGTGGCCTGCACCCACGGCGATGTGATCAAGGCCGTTGTCGCCGACGCCCTGGGCACCCACCTGGACAGCTTCCAGCGCATCACCGCCGACCCCGCTTCGATGAGCGTGATCCGTTACACACCGCTGCGCCCGTTCGTGGTGCACGTCAACCACACCGGCGCCGAACTGGCGTCCGTGCTGAGCGCCCCACCACCGCAGCAGGGCGAGAACGGCGGGGGCGACGCCGTCGTCGGCGGTTCCACCGACTGAAAACCGTCACCGGTACGGGACAGCGGCGAGTTACGGCTGAGATGCTTCTGCCGGTATTTTGGAAGTGACCATGGCCCGCGCAATTCACGTCTTCCGCACCCCCGACCGCTTCGTGGCCGGGACCGTCGGGCAGCCCGGAAACCGGACGTTCTACCTGCAGGCCGTGCACGACAGCCGGGTGATCTCGGTGATGCTGGAGAAACAACAGGTCGCGGTGCTGGCCGAGCGGATCGCCGCGCTGCTGATCGAGATCAATCGCCGGTTCGGCACCCCGCTGCCGCCGGAGGCCGACCCCGAGGACCTCAGCCCGCTGATCACCCCGGTCGACGCCGAGTTCCGGGTCGGCACCATGGGCCTGGGCTGGGACTCCGAGGCGCAGACGATAGTGGTCGAACTGCTGGCGGTCAGCGACACCGAGTTCGACGCCTCGGTGGTCCTCGACGACGCCGAGGAGGGTCCCGACGCGGTCCGGGTGTTCCTCACCCCGGAGTCGGCACGCCAGTTCGCCACCCGCTCGCACCGGGTCATCTCCGCGGGCCGCCCGCCGTGCCCGCTGTGTGACGAGCCGTTGGACCCGGCGGGCCATATCTGCGTGCGCACCAACGGATACCTGCGGGGGGCCCTGTCCGGGGCCGACGACGATCTCGACTCGTGACGGCCGCCGACGAATCCTCGGCCCGGGAGGTGTTGCGCAGCGGCGAGTTGACCGTCCTGGGCCGGATCCGGTCGGCCAGTAACGCGACCTTCCTGTGCGAGGCCACCGACGGCGAACGCACCGTGCACTGCGTCTACAAGCCGGTCGCCGGCGAGCAGCCGCTGTGGGACTTTCCAGACGGCACGCTGGCCGGCCGGGAGCTCGGCGCCTACCTGGTCTCGGCCGCGCTCGGCTGGGACATCGTGCCGCACACCATCATTCGCGACGGACCTGCCGGTCCGGGCATGCTGCAGCGGTGGGTCGACCAGCCCGAGGACACTCAAGACGCGGAGACCGCCGCGCCGACCGGCCCGCAGCTGGTCGACCTGTGCCCGGCGGATTCGGTTCCTCCCGGCTATCTTCCGGTGCTGCGCGCCTACGACTACGCCGGTGACGAGGTCACCCTGGTGCACGCCGACGACCCCCGGCTGCTGCGGATGGCGATCTTCGACGTGATCGTGAACAACGCCGACCGCAAGGGCGGGCACATTCTGGCCGGGGTCGACGGCCGGGTGTACGGCGTGGACCACGGGGTCTCGCTGCACACGGAGAACAAGCTGCGCACCGTGCTGTGGGGCTGGGCGGGCAAACCGGTCGACGACGAGTCGCTCGAGGCGATCTCCTGCCTGCACGAACTGCTCGGCGGGCCGCTGGGTGAGGAACTGTGCAGCCTGATCACCCCCGCCGAGGTGACCGCGCTGCGCCGGCGGGTGCGCGGCGTGCTGGACGAACCCGTGATGCCCGCCCCGGACCGGCGTCGCCCCATTCCCTGGCCGGCGTTCTAGCTGTAGTGACCTGAGAGGTTAGGTAC
>JAGQTW010000196.1 GCA_020438785.1 Mycobacterium sp.
ACGCCGAGGCGCTGCGCAACAGCGCGGGCCGCGAGCTGTTCACCAACCCGGCAAAGGTTCTGGCCGAACGGATCTCCGGGCGCCGCGCGGTGTTGGCCGGCGACTGCGCCGCGACCCTGGCGCTGGCCCGGCACGGCGCCGCGGTGTTCCTGCGGCTGGCCGGCGAGGTGGTCGCCGCGGCCGGTCTGGCCGACGCGATGGTCGCGCTGCACAGCGGGATGACGAGCCGGTTCAGCGACCCGGTGGACCGGCTGTTCCACGACGAGGAGTTCGACGGCCCGGCGCCCAGCGCGGTGCGGGTGCTGGCGCTGGCGCTGGCCGCCGAGCGCGAGGTGGTCACCGCGCGGGTGGCCGGGTGCGGCGACGTCGACGTGCTCGGCGCCGAGGATGTCGGGGACACGGGGGAAACCGGCGCGATCACCGTGCCGGCGGGACCGACCGAGCAACAACTGGCGGTGCTATCCGTTCGGTTGGAGATGGCGGCGGTCTATCTCAACTTGGTGGGGGGATAACAGGTAGTGGAGTTGTTACGGGGAGCGATCCGGACCTATGCGTGGGGGTCGCGCACGGCGATCGCCGAATTCACCGGGCGACCGGCGCCGACGGCGCACCCGGAGGCGGAGCTGTGGCTCGGCGCCCACCCCGGTGATCCGGCGTGGCTGGAGACCGCGACCGGCGAGGTGTCGCTGATCGACGCGGTGCGCACCGATCCGGAGGGTCAACTCGGCGCCGCGGTGCGGGCCCGATTCGGCGATGTGCTGCCGTTCCTGGTCAAGGTGCTGGCCGCCGACGAACCACTGTCGCTGCAGGCCCATCCCAGCGCGGAGCAGGCCCTGGAGGGCTATCTGCGCGAGGACCGGGCCGGCGTGCCGCTCAACTCGCCGGTCCGCAACTACCGCGACCGCAGCCACAAACCGGAGGTGCTGGTCGCACTCGACGATTTCGAGGCGCTGGCGGGGTTCCGCCCGGCGCCCGGTTCGGTGGAGCTGATGCGGGCGTTGGGGGTTCCGGAGCTGGAGCCCTATATCGCACTGCTCACCGGCCAGTCCGACGCCGACGGGTTGCGGGCGCTCTTCACCACCTGGATCACCGCGCCGCAGCCCGACCTCGACATGCTGATTCCCGCCGTGTTGGAGGGTGCCGTCGAGTATCTGCGTTCCGGGGCAACGACATTCGTCCCGGAGGTCAAGGCCGTACTCGAACTCGGCGAGCGCTACCCCGGTGACGCCGGTGTGCTGGCGTCGTTGTTGCTCAACCGGATCGGGCTGCGCCCCGGTGAAGCCATCTTCCTGCCCGCCGGCAACCTGCACAGCTATCTGCGTGGGGTGGCGGTCGAGGTGATGGCCAACTCCGACAACGTGCTTCGCGGTGGGCTGACCCCCAAGCACGTCGACGTGCCGGAGCTGCTGCGGGTGCTGGACTTCGACCCGGCCCGCGAGGAGGCCCTGCGGCCCCAGACCCGGCGGGACGGGATCGAGCTGGTGTACCAGACGCCGGCGCCGGAGTTCGCCACCTCGGTGCTGATGCTCGACGGCGAGCACCTCGGCCACGAGGTCGACGCGCCGTGCCGGCACGACGGCCCGCAGATCCTGGTGTGCACCCAGGGTTCGGTGGTCGTTCGGGCGAAATCCGACGAGGTCCGCATCGAGCGCGGATCCTCGGCCTGGGTCGCCGCCGACGACGGGCCCATCCGGTTGGAGGCGCAGGAGCCCACCAAACTGTTCCGCGCTACGGTTGGCCTCTAAAAAGGAGGGCACGCCGATGTCGACCGAGGGCAGCACCAAGGCGATCCTGGCAGCGCTGGCCGCCAATGCGGGCATCGCCGTGGCCAAGTTCGTCGGCTTCGTGATCACCGGTAGTTCCTCGATGCTGGCCGAGGCGGTGCACTCGGTGGCCGACACCTCCAACCAGGGCCTGCTGCTGTTCGGCCAGCGCCAGGCCCGCAAGGAAGCCACCAGCCTGCATCAGTTCGGCTACGGCCGCAGCCGCTACTTCTACTCGTTCGTCGTCGCGCTGGTGTTGTTCTCGCTCGGCGCGATCTTCGCGCTCTACGAGGGCTATCACAAGATCTCCCATCCGCGGGCGCTGACCTCTCCGATCGTGGCGGTGGTGATCCTGGTCGTGGCGATCGGCCTGGAGACCTTCAGCTTTCGCACCGCGATGGTGGAATCCCGCCCACTGAAGGGGCGCAGCACCTGGTGGCAGTTCATCCGCCGGTCGCGCAACCCGGAACTGCCGGTGGTCCTGCTCGAGGACACCGGTGCCCTGCTCGGCCTGCTCTTCGCGCTGGGTGGCGTGGGGTTGACGGTCCTGACCGGCGACCCGGTCTGGGACGGCGTGGGCACCATGCTGATCGGTGCGCTGCTGGGCGTGATCGCGGTGATACTGATGGTCGAGATGCACAGCCTGCTGATCGGGGAGGGCGCCACCGCCGAGGAGTGCCGGGCCATTCAGGCGGCGCTGGAAGGCACCGACCGGATCGACCGGGTCATCCACCTGCGCACCCAGTACCTGGGCCCCGACGAGATGCTGGTGGCGGCCAAGATCGCCCTGGCGCCGGGCACCGACCTGGCCACCGTCGCCGCCACCATCGACGCCGCCGAGGCGGCCACGCGGGCCGCCGTACCGGCGGCGAAGGTCATCTACCTGGAACCGGATCTCGATCGCGCGCTGGCGCCTTAGCCGGGCGCCGCTGTGCCCACCACAGCCGCATGTTGTGTCGCACCGTGCGGCCCACGATGCTCGGCGGGGGCACCATGTAGAGGCTGTCGAGCAGGCTGAAGCGGCGCAGAAACCATTCCGCGAGAACGGGATCGGTCTCGGCCGCCCCGAGGAACTGGTCGAACAGCGAACCCACCGGCCGGTACCACCACGGCCCCCGGCCGCTGGCACCGTGCAGGGTGAGGTCGCCGATGGCGTTCATCGTCCACACCGGATACGTCGTGGCCGCGGTGGCCCGGTTGAACTCTGCGGCCAGTTCGGTTGTGCCCGAGCCCAATACCCGGCGCAGGTGCCCGGCCTGGATGGAACTCATCGTCATGCCCTGCCCGTAGGTCGGGTTGAAGCTCGCCACCGAGTCGCCCACCGGGACGATCCCCGCCGGAAAGCGGCGCAGCTTGTCGTAGCGCCGCCACCGGCTGGCCGGGTAACGGTGGAACGCCACCTCGCCCAGCGGCTCGGCCGCGGCGATCGCCGCCGCATGGTTCGGGGGCAGAATCGCCGAAGCGACAGCGCGGATCTCGGCGAAGTCCTTTGGGGGCGCGACGCCTCTGACCGTGAAGGTGGTCAGCGCCCAGGTCCGGTCCTCGTAGCACAGCATGCCCAAGCCGACCGGTTCGGTGCGGGACGCCCCCGCGACGACCACCTTCTCGGCGAGCAGCCCGTCCGGGATCCGCAGTTGCTGTGTGGCATAGCTGATTCCGACGTCGACGGTCTCCTCCGGCGGTCGTGCGTATCCCCACTGCTCCAGCCAGACCGGCAGCCGGGTGCCGCGGCCGGTCGCGTCGACGACGAGGTCGGCCTCCTCGAACTCCGGCCCGTCACCGCCGGCCAGCAGCACACCGGTGACGCGTTGCGCCTCGCCGTCGAACCGGGGCGCGTCGACGTCGCATCGGGCGATCCGCACATTGCGCAGAGCCGCGGCGCGAGAACGGATCTGCCACTCCAGTTGCTTGCGGCTGGGCACGTAGGCGGTGAACTCGCGGCGCAGGGTGTGCCCGGTGCCCAGCACGTGGCCCGCGGCGCCGAAATAGATGCAGTCCGGGCGGTTCTCCAGTTTGAGCACACCGGCGGACACCATGTCATCGAGCAGTCCGGGGAACAGCGCCTCGAACTCGGCGGCGCCCCGCGCCATCAGGATGTGCACGTGCCGATCCTGCGGCACCGCACTCCGATGGGCCGGGGCGTCCGGCAACCGATCCCGGTCGTACACCGTTACCCGGTCGAAGTGCTCCGAGAGCACCCGCGCCGCGCACAGCCCGGCGATGCTGGCGCCGATGACGATCGCGTGCCGGCGTTTCACCGGTTTCGCGGGTCCGCCCATGGCGACCAACGTACCCTCCAGCATCATCCGCTAATCGGGACGAGCGAACGGATACAGGAGGGACATGCCGATGACCCGCAACCGGCGGACCAAGTCGGTGGAGCAGTCCATCCTCGACACCGACGAGCCCGGCACCCGGCTGCGCAAGGACCTCACCTGGTGGGACCTGACGGTGTTCGGCGTCTCCGTCGTCGTCGGCGCCGGCATCTTCACCGTCACCGCATCGACGTTCGGCAACATCACCGGCCCGGCCATCTCGGTGTCCTTCGTCATCGCGGCCGTGACGTGCGGGCTGGCCGCGCTGTGCTACGCCGAGTTCGCCTCGACGCTGCCCGTCGCGGGCAGCGCGTACACGTTCTCCTACGCCACCTTCGGGGAGTTCGTCGCCTGGATCATCGGCTGGGACCTGGTGCTGGAGTTCGCGGTCGGCGCGGCCGTGGTGGCCAAGGGCTGGTCGAGCTACCTCGGCACGGTCTTCGGCTTCTCCGGCGGGGTCACCAGCATCGGCCCGATCGACTTCGACTGGGGTGCGCTGCTGATCATCGCGGCCGTCGCCACCCTGCTCGCGCTCGGCACCAAGCTGTCGTCGAACTTCTCCGCGGCGATGACCGCGATCAAGGTCGCCGTGGTGGTCCTGGTGGTGGTCGTCGGCTCGTTCTACATCAAGGCCGCCAACTACGCGCCGTTCATCCCGCCGGGTGAAACCGGCAAGGGCAATGACGGCAGCGGCGTCAACCAGTCGGTGTTCTCGTTGCTGACCAGCGCGCAGAGCAGCCACTACGGCTGGTACGGCCTGCTGGCCGGCGCGTCGATCGTGTTCTTCGCATTCATCGGCTTCGACGTGGTGGCCACCACCGCCGAGGAGACCAAGAACCCGCAACGCGACGTGGCGCGCGGAATCCTGGCCTCGCTGGCGATCGTGACCCTGCTCTACGTTGCGGTGTCGGTCGTGCTCTCCGGCATGGTCAGCTACACCGAACTGGCCAGTGGCAACGGCCACGCCCAGGCCAACCTGGCCACCGCGTTCTCGATCAACGGGGTGAACTGGGCCGCGAAGGTGATCTCGGTCGGCGCGCTGGCCGGGCTGACGACGGTGGTGATGGTGCTGGTGCTGGGGCAGTCCCGGGTGCTGTTCGCCATGTCGCGCGACGGTCTGCTGCCGCGGGGCCTGGCCCGCACCGGCTCGCACGGCACCCCGGTGCGCATCACCGTGATCGTCGCCGTCCTGATCGCGGTGGCGGCCACGGTGTTCCCGATCGGCAAGCTCGAGGAGATGGTGAACG
The DNA here is from genome assembly GCA_020438785.1 of Mycobacterium sp. Lineage (GTDB taxonomy): Bacteria > Actinomycetota > Actinomycetes > Mycobacteriales > Mycobacteriaceae > Mycobacterium. The sequence goes on from JAGQTW010000196.1 coordinate 5,326, forward strand.
TCGGCACGCTGTTCGCCTTCGTGCTGGTGTCGGCGGGCGTGATCATCCTGCGGCGGACCCGCCCCGACCTGGAGCGGGGCTTCAAGGTGCCGCTGGTCCCGCTGCTGCCGATCCTGTCGATCCTGGCCTGCGGTTGGCTCATGTTGAACCTGTCCGGCCTGACCTGGATCCGGTTCGGCCTCTGGATGGTGCTCGGCATCGTCATCTACCTCGGCTATGGCCGCAGGCACTCGGTGCTCGCCCGGCGGGAAGCCGCGACGAGCAGCTAGGTTTACAAACTGATGCCTTTTGTCTAGACAACCGACAAATCTGCCTCTATAGTCAACGCCAAGCAAGTGCTGGCATTCACCTGGAGGTAGGAACGTGACATCTCAGTTGGACACCGGGGCCGCCCCGGCCCCCGCGACCCAGTGGCGCGACCGCAAGCGCTATCTGTGGCTGTTCGCCCTGGTCCCGCCCACGGCGCTGTTCGTGCTACTGCCGGTCATCTGGGGTCTCAACCAGCTGGGTTGGACCGCCGCGTCGCAGGTGTTCTTCTGGGTCGGGCCATTCCTGATCTACGTGCTGCTGCCGGCCCTGGACATCCGGTTCGGCCGCGACGGCCAGAACCCGCCCGACGAGGTGATGGAGTACCTGGAGAACGACAGGTACTACCGGTACTGCACCTACATCTTCATCCCGTTCCAGTACGCGACCGTCATCTTCGGCGCCTACGCGTTCACCGCGACCGACCTGAGTTGGCTGGGCTACGAGGGCGGGCTGAGCTGGGCCGGCAAGCTGGGCCTCGCGCTCTCGGTGGGCGTGCTCGGCGGCACCGGCATCAACACCGCCCACGAGATGGGGCACAAGAAGGAGTCGCTGGAGCGCTGGATGTCCAAGATCAGCCTGGCGCAGACCTGCTACGGCCACTTCTACATCGAACACAACCGCGGCCATCACGTCCGCGTCGCCACCCCGGAGGATCCCGCCACCTCGCGCTTCGGTGAGACCTTCTGGGAGTTCCTGCCGCGCAGCGTGTGGGGCAGCGCCCGCTCCGCGCTGCACCTCGAGGCGGCCCGGATCCGCCGGACCGGCCGCAGCCCGTGGGATCCCCGCACCTGGCTGGGCAACGACGTGCTCAACGCGTGGCTGATGTCGGTGGCGTTCTGGGGCGTCATGATCGCGGTGTTCGGGCCGGCCCTGATCCCGTTCGTGATCATCCAGGCGGTGTTCGGCTTCGCGATGCTGGAGTCGGTCAACTACCTCGAGCACTACGGCCTGCTGCGGCAGAAGACCGCCGACGGCAAGCGCTACGAGCGGTGCACCCCGCAGCACAGCTGGAACTCCGATCACCTGGTGACCAACCTGTTCCTCTATCACCTGCAGCGGCACAGCGACCATCACGCCAACCCGACCCGGCGCTACCAGACGCTGCGCAGCATGGACGGCGCGCCGGAACTGCCCAGCGGCTACGCCACCCTGATCGGCGTCACCTACTTCCCGTGGGTCTGGCGAAGGATGATGGACCACCGGGTGCTCGAGCACTACAACGGCGACATCACCAAGGTGAACATCTGCCCGCGCCGGCGCGCCAGGATCCTCGCCCGATATGGAGCGGCGGCATGAGCTCCTATCAGTGCCCGATCTGCGACTACACCTACGACGAGGCCAAAGGTGCCGCCCGCGAAGGCTTTCCGGCCGGCACCACCTGGGCCGACATTCCCGACGACTGGTGCTGCCCCGACTGCGGGGTCCGCGAGAAGGTCGACTTCGAAGAGATAGGTGTCAAGCAGTGAGCGATTCCAGCGACTACAAGCTCTACATCTGTGTGCAGTGCGGCTTCGAGTACGACGAGGCCAAGGGCTGGCCGGAGGACGGCATCGCGCCGGGCACCCGGTGGGACGACATCCCCGAGGACTGGAGCTGCCCGGACTGCGGCGCGGCCAAGTCGGACTTCGAGATGGTGGAAGTCGCCCGGCCGTGACGGTTACAGTCGCGCGTGTGACGAGGCCCCGGGTTCCCTATCCCGAGGCCTCGCGTGCGTTGCTGCGCGACACCGTGCTCGACGCGATGCGCGACGAACTGCTGGCCAAGGACTGGTCCGCCGTCACGCTGTCCGACGTGGCGCGGACCGCGGGCATCAGCAGGCAGACCATCTACAACGAGTTCGGCTCCCGGCAGGGCCTGGCCCAGGCCTACGCGATGCGGCTGGCCGACCGGCTCGTCGGCGCGGTGGCCGGCGCCATCGACACCAACGTCGGCAACGTCTACGCCGCTTTCCTGGAGGGGTTCCGCGCCTTCTTCGCCGACTCGGCGGCCGACCCGCTGGTGATCTCGCTGCTCTCCGGTGAGGCCAAACCCGACCTGCTGCAGCTGATCACCACCGACAGCGGGCCGATCATCACGCACTGCTCGACGCGGCTGACCGAGTCGTTCATCGACAGTTGGGTCGGCACCACCGCGGAGGACGCCGGCGTGCTGGCCCGCGCCATCGTCCGGCTGGCGATGAGCTACGTGTCGATGCCGCCGGAGGCCGACCACGACGTCGCCGCCGATCTGGCCCGCCTGATGACCCCGTTCGCCGAACGCTATGGCGTGGCGGACATTTCCTGACGTACGGTGCGCTGATGGCCGAACGCAACCGTCGCTTCCTGCTTCGTCGACGTCCCATCGGACGGATCGGTCCGGACACCTTCGAACTCAGCGAGCAGCCGGTCCCCGAGATCGGCGACGGTGAGGCCCTGGTCCGCGTCGAATGGATCTCGCTGGACCCCACCAACCGGATGTGGATCAACGACACGCCCACCTACCTGCCCCCGGTCGGCATCGGCGAGGTCATGCGCGCGGCCGGGATGGGCACGGTGGTGGCCTCGAACAACCCCAACTACGCCGTCGGCCAGACCGTGCAGGGCCTGCTCGGCTGGCAGGAGTACGCGGTCCTGTCGGACGGCGCGCTGGTGAACCCGGTCGACGTCGCCGACGGTGTCCCGCCGAGCTCCTACCTGGGCGCGCTGGGGATGACCGGGCTGACCGCCTGGGTCGGCATCCGCGAGATCGGCAAGCCGCAGCCGGGGGAGACCGTCGTGGTCTCGGCCGCCGCCGGCGCGGTGGGCTCGGTGGCCGGCCAGCTCGCCAAGGCCGCGGGCGCGCGGGTGGTGGGAATCGCGGGTGGCCCGCAGAAGTGTGCGCTGCTGACCGACGAACTCGGGTTCGACGCGGCCGTCGACCACCGCGCCGACGACTGGGCCGCCCAGCTCAAGGCCGCGACGCCGGACGGTATCGACGTCGACTTCGAGAATGTCGGCGGCGCCCTGATGGACGCGATCTTCGCCCGGCTGAACATCGGCGCCCGGGTGGCGCTGTGCGGGCTGATCTCGGAGTACAACGCCGAGGACCCGCCGCCCGGCCCGCGCGCCTTCGGCAACCTGCTCATCCAGCGCGCGCTGGTCAAGGGCTTCATCGTCCTCGACCACTTCGGCCAGGCGCCGGAGGCGATCACCGAGATCGCCGGCCTGATGCAGCAGGGCAAACTCAAGCCGCTCGAGACCGTCGTCGAGGGCTTCGAGCAACTGCCCACCGCGATCAACATGCTGTTCGACGGCAAGAACGTCGGGAAGCTGGTCGTCAAGGTCGGCTGACCCGGTTTGCTCGCGGCCGGGTGTCGCACGATAACCTCTTGCCATGACTTTGACCGCGGACACCCGCAACGGAATCGACTACAAGGTCGCCGACCTGGGATTGGCCGAGTACGGCCGCAAGGAGATCCGGCTCGCCGAGCACGAGATGCCGGGCCTGATGTCGCTGCGTCGCGAATACGCCGACGTGTTGCCGCTCAAGGGCGCCCGGATCTCCGGCTCGCTGCACATGACCGTGCAGA
>JAGQTW010000197.1 GCA_020438785.1 Mycobacterium sp.
TCGATGAAGCCGTAGTCGGCCACATCGGCGCCCAACCGCTGCAGCAGTCGGTACCCGAGTTCCGGACGGGACTGCTCGCGGCCGCGGAACATGATCGTCACCTTCACCTTCGATCCGGCTTCCAGGAAGCGGATTACGTGACCCTTCTTGGTCTCGTAGTCGTGCGGGTCGATCTTCGGGCGCAGCTTCTGTTCCTTGACGACGGTCTGCTGCTGGTTCTTGCGAGACTCGCGCGCCTTCTGGGCCGTCTCGTACTTGAATTTGCCGTAGTCCATGATCTTGCAGACCGGCGGTCTGGCATCGGGGGCTACTTCGACAAGGTCGAGATCGGCATCCGCGGCGACGCGGAGGGCGTCTTCGATGCGCACGATGCCTACCTGTTCGCCACCTGGTCCGATCAGGCGGACTTCAGGTACGCGGATGCGCTCGTTGACACGGGTCTCAGTGCTGATGGGGCCTCCCTGGTTCGTGGTCAGTGCGGACCGACCACGGAGAATTGCCGGGTTCAGCTTGGGAGACACCACGCCATCAGCGAAAAGGCCCTGCATGAAGCAGGGCCCGATGCCGACCGATCACGGCTTGCGCCGCCTGCGGAAACCGCAGAACGAATACCCTGAGGTATCCGTGACCGGACCGCTGAGCCGGTCTGGCCAGCGGTGGGAGTGGGACTCCACTTGCTGTCCCTGGCGTACGCCGGGACGGTCGTGCGTGCCAGTCTAGCAGGCATGACGGATAACCCGGCATCGCCGCCCGCAACCGAACCGCGGGTCCGAGACCTGGCCGACATTCCCGCCGTCGAGGTGATCACCAGGGCGGCGGTGATGCTGATGAGTGCTGCGGCCGAGAAGTTGGGGCTCTCGGACCCCGATCCCGCCGTCGCCGTGCACCGCGACCTCGACGAGGCCCGCCGGCTGATCACCGCGCTGGCCGGCCTGGTGACCGCCTCGGCGGAGTATCTCGGCCCGCATGCCGGGCCGGTGCGCGACGGGTTGAAGAGCCTGCAACTCGCCTTCCGCGAAGCCAGTGCGGCGCCGGAGGAACCGGGCCACGGTCCCGGCGAGAAGTACACCGGCCCCGTCTGGTAGGTCTTCTGCCCACCGCGCAGGTACAGGGAATATCCTGGCGGCCTATGACCGTGACCCTCAGTCGGCCGACCTCCAGGTTCCACTGGGTTCCGACGGCTGCCGGTTGGATCATCGGCGTGATCGCGACCATGTCGCTGATCTCGAGTGTGTCGCCGTTCCTGCGTCACCTGATCAAGGTGCCCCGGGAGTTCGTCGACGCCTACCTGTTCAACTTCCCCGACACCAGCTTCGCCTGGGCCACCGTCCTGGCGCTGCTGGCGGGCGCACTCGCCGCCCGCAAACGGGTGGCGTGGTGGGCGCTGATTCTCAACCTGGTGCTGGCCATCGGGTTCAACGTCGGCTACCTGGTCGAGGGTGACGAGACCCGGCTGCAGACCTTCGGCGAGATCTTCGGCCTGAGCTTCCACATCGCGGCAACTGTGATCCTGCTGCTGGCCTACAAGGAGTTCTGGGCCAAGGTGCGCCGCGGCGCCCTGCTCAAGGCGGCTGCGACGCTGGTGGCAGGCAATGTCATCGGCATCCTGCTGGCCTGGGGGCTGTTGGAACTGTTCCCGGGCTCGTTGGAACCCGAATACCGGCTGGCCTATGCGATCAACCGGGTCAGCGGGTTCGCCACCGCCGATCCCGACCTGTTCGTGGGCAGGCCGCACGTATTCCTCAATGCGATCTTCGGCCTGTTCGGCGCGCTGGCGTTGATCATCGCGGCCGTCGTGCTGTTCCAGTCCCAGCGCGCCGAGAACGCGCTGACCGGTGAGGACGAGTCGGCGATCCGCGGGCTGCTCGAGGTCTACGGCAAGAACGACTCGCTGGGCTATTTCGCAACCCGCCGGGACAAGTCGGTGGTGTTCGCCCCCAACGGCCGGGCCGCGGTGACCTACCGCGTCGAGGTCGGCGTGTGTCTGGCCAGTGGTGACCCGGTGGGCGATCCCCGCGCGTGGCAGCAGGCCATCGCCGCCTGGCTGGAACTGTGTCAGGTCTACGGCTGGGCGCCGGGGGTGATGGGGGCCAGTTCGACCGGGGCGCAGGCCTACCGGGAAGCCGGCCTCAACGCGCTGCAACTCGGCGACGAGGCGATCCTCTACCCGGACAGCTTCCACCTGTCCGGTCCCGACATGCGGGCCGTGCGGCAGGCGGTCACCCGCGCCCGGCGCTCTGGGCTCTCGGTGCGGATGCGCAGGCACCGGGAGTTCTCCGCCGACGAGATGGCCGAGGTGATCAAGCGGGCCGACGCCTGGCGCGACACCGAGACCGAGCGCGGCTTCTCGATGGCGCTCGGCCGGCTCGGTGACAGCGCCGACGGTGACTGCCTGCTCGTCGAGGCCGTCCACCGCGGCGACGATCCCGACGGCGGGGACGATCAGGTGGTGGCCATGCTGTCGCTGGTGCCCTGGGGCAGCAACGGCCTGTCGCTGGACCTGATGCGGCGCTCACCACAGTCCCCCAACGGAACCATCGAGTTGATGGTCTCCGAACTGGCTCAGCAGGCGGAAACCATTGGTGTGAGCCGCATTTCGCTGAACTTCGCGATGTTCCGGTCGGCCTTCGAGCAAGGTGCCCAGCTCGGCGCCGGTCCGGTGGCGCGGCTGTGGCGGGCGCTGCTGGTGTTCTTCTCGAGGTGGTGGCAGCTGGAGACGCTGTACCGGTCGAACATGAAATACCAGCCGCAGTGGGTGCCGCGGTACGCCTGCTACGAGGATGCCCGGTTGATCCCGCGGGTCGGGGTCGCCTCGGTCATCGCCGAGGGCTTCCTGGTGCTGCCGTTCTCCCGGCGCGGCAGGCAGCACACCGGCCACTACTCCGCGGTTCCGCACCGGCTCGCCGCGTCGGGATTGCTGCACGCCGACGGCAGCGCACCCGACGTCGGCGACCTGGCGGCGGAGACGGCCACCGTCGAGGAGTCGCGGCTGCCCGATCAGGTACGCGTGCGGATGTCGAAGCTCAAGGCGTTGCGCGACAACGGCACCGACCCCTACCCGGTGGGCAGTCCCCCGACCCACACCGTCGCGCAGGCCCTCGTCGCCGACGACACCATCACACTCAGCGTGGCCGGAAGGATCCTGCGCACCCGCGACTACGGTGGCGTGCTGTTCGCCCAACTGCGGGACTGGTCGGGCGAGGTCCAACTGCTTCTGGACAAGGCCAAGCTCGACGGCGTGGCCGCCGACTTCGCCGCGGTGGACCTCGGCGATCTGGTCGAGGTGACCGGGCAGATGGGCTACAGCAAGAACGGCACCCGATCGCTGCTGGTGCAGAACTGGCGTCTGCTCGGCAAGTGTTTGCGCCCGTTGCCGGACAAGCGCAAGGGCCTGCAGGACCCGGAGGCCCGGGTCCGGGCCCGATACGTCGACCTGGCCATCAACCCGGAGACCCGGGAGCTGATCGCCGCGCGCAGCAATGTGCTGCGATCCATTCGGGAGACGTTGTTCGCAAAGGGTTTCCTCGAGGTCGAGACGCCGATCCTGCAACAGATCCACGGCGGGGCCAACGCCCGACCGTTCAAGACCCACATCAACGCCTACGACCTCGACCTGTATCTGCGGATCGCCCCGGAGCTGTACCTCAAGCGGTTGTGCGTCGGCGGCGTCGAGCGGGTCTTCGAGTTGGGCCGGGCGTTCCGCAACGAAGGCGTGGACTTCAGCCACAACCCGGAGTTCACCCTGCTCGAGGCCTACCAGGCGCATGCGGACTATCTGGTCTGGATCGACGGCTGCCGGGAGATCATCCAGAACGCCGCGATCGCCGCCAACGGCGCGGCCGTGGTGCTGCGCCCCGGCGACGACGGCACCCTCAAGCCGGTCGACATCTCGGGCCGGTGGACGGTCAAGAGCGTCCACGACGCGGTCTCCGAGGCGTTGGGCGAACACATCGACCCGGACACCGAACTGCCGGTGCTGCGCCGGCTCTGCGACGGCGCGAAGATCCCCTACCTGCGCCACTGGGACGCCGGCGCGGTGGTGCTCGAACTCTACGAGCGTCTGGTCGAGGACCGCACCGAGGCGCCGACGTTCTACACCGACTTTCCGACCTCGGTATCGCCGCTGACCCGGCCGCACCGCAGCAAGCCCGGCGTCGCCGAGCGCTGGGACCTGGTCGCCTGGGGTGTCGAGTTGGGCACCGCCTACAGCGAGCTCACCGATCCGGTGGAACAGCGCCGGCGCCTGCAGGAGCAGTCGCTGCTGGCGGCCGGCGGTGACCCCGAGGCGATGGAACTCGACGAGGACTTCCTGCAGGCCATGGAATACGCGATGCCGCCGACCGGCGGCCTCGGGATGGGCGTCGACCGCGTCGTCATGCTGATCACCGGGCACAGCATCCGCGACACGCTCCCCTTCCCGTTGGCCAAGCCGCGCTGACCCGTTCACAGCGAACGCCAAGGCGGGGTCGGCACGATATGGGCGTGACACCACCGACGACGGTTGTCGCCACCACCGTGCTGGCGGATTCGCCAGGCTCTTTCAGCCAGCACTTCTCCTTGATTCATGGCTGGGTGCCATCGCTGGTTCAGGTCGCCACGGCCGTGGTGCTGGTGTTCGCCGTCGGGTGGCGGTCCCGGCGCTGGCGCCTGTGCTGGCTGCCGGTGGCGGCGCTGGCCGGAGTGGCGCTGGCCTGGTTGACCCAGCACAACATCGAAACCAACGGCCTGGCCGGCGATGTCGCCCCCCGGCAGCTGTGGGTGTGGATCTTCCTGACCGGCGTCGCCGCGGTTGTGGCCGTCGTCGGTTGGCGCGGTGCACGGTGGTGGCGGCGCGGCATGTCGATGCTGGCGGTACCGCTGTGCCTGTTGTGTTCGGCCCTGATGCTCAATCTGTGGGTCGGCTACTTCCCCACGGTGCAGACCGCGTGGAACCAGCTGACCGCAGGCCCGCTGCCCGACCAGACCGACGGGGCCATGGTCGCGCAGATGGTCGCGCGGCACGCCGTCCCGCCCAAGGGCAGTGTGGTCAAGGTTTCGATCCCGGCGGCTGCGTCGCAGTTCAAACACCGCGGCGAGCTGGTGTACCTGCCGCCGGCTTATTTCGCCACCAACCCGCCGCCGACACTCCCGACCGTGATGATGATCGGCGGTGAGTTCAACACCCCCGCCGACTGGCTACGCGCGGGCGACGCGGTGACCATTATCGACAAGTTCGCCGCCGCACACGGCGGCAACGCCCCGGTATTCGTCTTCGTCGACGCCGGGGGCACGTTCAACAACGACACCGAATGCGTCAACGGTCCCCGGGGTAATTCCGCCGATCACCTGACCAAGGACGTGGTGCCGTACCTGATCGCCAACTTCGGCGTCAGCTCGGAGCGGAGCAACTGGGGCGTCGTGGGTTGGTCGATGGGCGGCACCTGCGCAGTCGACCTTGCCACCATGCACCCCGACATGTTCAGCGCCTTCGAGGACATCGCCGGCGACGTCGCCCCCAACTCGGGCACCAAGACGCAGACGATTCAGCGCCTGTTCGGTGGTGACGCCGCGGCGTACGCGGCGTTCGACCCGGCGACCGTGATCGCCAGACATGGTCCCTACCAAGGCATCTCCGCGTGGTTCGCCATCTCGGGCAACCCGTCGCCGGCGCAGCATCGAACACCGGTGACGATCGACGCCGCGGCGGTCGGCCTCGGCGGACGCGATACCGCCCCCAACCCCGGTGATCAGACCGCTGCGGCGAACTCGCTGTGCGCGCTCGGCAGCACGTACGGTATCGACTGCGCGGTGGTACCCGGGAGCGGTAAGCACGACTGGCCGTTCGCCTCCCGCGCGTTCGCCGCGGCACTGCCCTGGCTGGCCGGGCAGATCGGAACACCCGGGGTGCCACGGGTGCCACTGCCGGGGGCCGTCCCACCCTCGGCCCACGAAACCATCGCGGCCGAGGGCCACCGGCCCCCGCTCAGCCAGCCTGCGGCGCGCTAACCTCCATTGCTCGCTGGGGCGGTGAGGGTACCGTGACTGTCATGGTCGAGGAATCCGCCAGCCCGGGAACCGAAGCCGGGTCCGAGCAACCCAAGCCGGCCGCAGACGTCGCCGCCGCCCCGCCGGCGGTGGTCCCGGTGGCGGTGCCCGATCCTGATCCGGGCTACACCGCATCGGGTGTGCCGACATTCGAAGCGGTGCAGGAGAAGATCGAGACCCGCTACGGCACGGCGCTGGGAGCCCGCGAACTCGACGCCGAGACCCCGGAAGGCCGCACCGCCGAAGAGCAATACGAGGCCCGGCAGCGCGCCGCCGCGGAGAAACTCGAGGAGATCCGCGCCTCGATGCACCGGCAGGACAACGCCTGACTCAGGCGCTGACCTTGCGCCGCCGACGGGTCGCCTTGGGCGGCGCCGAAGCGCCGAGCACCTCGCCGAGGAACTTGCCGGTGTAGCTGGCCGGAATGGCCGCCACATCCTCCGGGGTGCCCTGCGCGACAACCGTTCCGCCGCCCGCGCCGCCTTCGGGGCCCATGTCGATGATCCAGTCCGAGGTCTTGATGACGTCCAGGTTGTGCTCGATGACGATCACCGAATTGCCCTTGTCCACAAGGCCGTTGATGACCTTGAGTAGCTTTCGGATGTCCTCGAAATGCAGGCCGGTGGTGGGTTCGTCCAGGATGTAGACGGTCCGCCCGGTCGAGCGCTTCTGCAGTTCCGCGGCCAGTTTCACCCGCTGCGCCTCGCCGCCGGACAATGTCGGCGCCGGCTGTCCCAACCGGACGTAACCCAGCCCGACGTCGACGAGGGTCTTCAGGTAGCGGTGAATTCCGCTGATGGGCTCGAAGAACTCCGCCGCGTCCTCGATGGACATGTCCAGCACCTCGGAGATCGTCTTGCCC
>JAGQTW010000198.1 GCA_020438785.1 Mycobacterium sp.
GAAAAGTAGGACACCGCCGAACACACATTAGCGAAATGCCCCCCGAGAAATCGGGGGGCATTTCCATTGCGGCACATGGCATCAACGCGTTTGCGATATCGCTATCCGAATGGTGGCGATATCGGTGCTGCCCGTATCCTTTACTGAACAAGTTTGAATCAACCGGAAGGCACCAGTGGCCGACGACAGGCAAGGCAACGCAGACGGGCGCCCGTCGCGTCGTCCCCCCGGGGCCGGCGCTCCGCGTCGCGACCGCGGCTCATCGGCACCCCGGTCCGGCGGGCCGGGGCGGGCCCGTCGCGCCCAACCCCAGCACCCGTCGCAGGTGGAGGAGTCCCCGCCCCAGCCGGCCGGACCGGCGATCCCACCAACCATCGAGGCCAAGCAACTCGCCCCCGAAATCCGGCGTGAGCTCTCGACTTTGGATCGCAGCACCGCCGACACGGTGGCCCGGCACCTGGTCGCCGCCGGTGAGTTGATCGACGAGGATCCCGAAGCGGCGCTGGCCCATGCCCAGGCCGCCCGCGCCCGGTCGGGCCGCATCGCCGTGGTCCGCGAAGCCGTCGGGGTGGCGGCCTACCACTGCGGGGACTGGGCCCAGGCCCTCTCGGAGTTCCGCGCCGCGCGGCGGATGGGCAGCAAGTCTCAGCTGCTGCCGCTGATCGCCGATTGCGAGCGCGGCGTCGGCCGTCCGGAACGCGCCATCGAACTGGCCCGTAGCCCGGAAGCGGCCGAACTCACCGGTGACGACGCCGACGAGATGCGCATCGTCGCCGCTGGGGCCCGGGCGGACCTCGGGCAACTCGACCAGGCGCTGGCATTGCTGTCCAGTCCGCTTCCGGACCCGGCGCGCACCGGGACGACGGCGGCCCGGCTGTTCTACGCCTATGCCGAAACCCTGCTGGCGCTCGGCCGCGGCGACGACGCCCTGCAGTGGTTCATCCACGCCGCGGCGGCCGACCTCGACGGCGTCACCGACGCCGAAGACCGGGTCAGCGAGCTAGCCTGACGTGGGAAGCCTTGCCCAGCAACACGATTGCCTACTGCTCGACCTGGACGGCACCCTGTTCCGGGGCCATGCTCCAACCGAAGGGGCGGTCGCGGCGCTGGAAGCCGCCGACACCCGCGCCCTGTTCGTCACCAACAACGCCTCTCGCGCCGCGGAAGACGTTGCCGCGCACCTGCGGGAACTGGGATTCACCGCCGAGGCCGCCGATGTGGTGACCAGCGCCCAGAGTGCCGCCAAGCTGCTCGCCGATCACCTGCCGGCCGGCTCGGCGGTGCTCGTGGTGGGCACCGACGCCCTCGGCGACGAGATCGCGGCCGTCGGCCTGCGACCGGTCCGGCTGGCGTCGGAGGAGCCGGCGGCGGTGGTGCAGGGACACTCCACCGAGACCTGCTGGGCCAACCTCGCCGAAGCGGCCCTGGCCATCCGGGCGGGTGCGCTGTGGGTGGCCGCCAATGTCGACAAGACACTGCCCACCGAACGGGGGCTGCTGCCCGGAAACGGTGCGATGGTCGCCGCGCTACGCACGGCCACCGAGGCCGAGCCTCAGGTGGCGGGCAAGCCGGCGCCGACCCTGATGTCGGATGCGTTGGCGCGCGGCGACTTCCACGCCCCGCTGGTGGTCGGCGACCGGCTCGACACCGATATCGCCGGCGCGAACGCCGCAGATCTGCCCAGCCTCATGGTGCTCACCGGGGTCAGCACCGCGGTCGAAGCCGTGCACGCCCGCCCCGAGGAGCGGCCCACGTACATCGCCGCGGACCTGCGCGGCCTGCACGCCGACGCACAGGCGTTGGCGGTCACCGACCACCCCGCCTGGCGGGTCAGCACCGACGATTCAACGGTCACCGTCACCGCCACCGGAGCCGACCCCGGTGACGACCTGTCGGTGGTGCGGGCCAGCGCCCGCGCGGTATGGGACGCCGACGCGGCCGGCCGCCGGGTCACGGTAGTCGCCGGTGACGACACCGCCCGCGCCGCGCTGGACCGCTGGGCGCTGCTGACCGCACCGGATCGGCTAGCGTGAGCGGTGAGATGAACACCGATCCCGAACAGATCCGCACGCAGGTCGATGCGCTGATTGCCGAGCTACCCGAACTCGAGGCGGAGGGCGCCGACGTCGACATCGACGCGGTGGGACGTCGGCTTGAGGAGGCGCACCAGGTTCTGGTCCGGGCGCTGGAGTCGGTGGAGAAGGGCTGAGATCGCCGTGACGCGGCGCACCAGGGTCGACGCCGAGCTGGTCCGTCGTGGCCTGGCCCGCTCCCGCCAGCAGGCCGCCGAGCTGATCGGCGCCGGACGGGTCCGCATCGACGGGATGCCCGCGGTGAAACCGGCGACCGCGGTGGCGGTCACCGCCGCCCTCGTCGTGGAGGGCTCCGACGAGAAGAACTGGGTGTCGCGTGGGGCGCACAAGCTGATCGGCGCGCTGGACGCCTTCGGCATCGACGTCGCCGGGCGCCGGTGCCTGGATGCCGGCGCCTCGACCGGTGGTTTCACCGAAGTACTGCTCGACCGGGGCGCCGCCGAGGTGGTCGCGGTGGACGTGGGCTACGGCCAGCTGGCCTGGTCGCTGCGGTCGGACCCGCGGGTGCGGGTGATCGAGCGCACCAATGTCCGTGATCTCACCCCGGAGGCGATCGGCGGTCCCGTCGACCTGACCGTCGCCGACCTGTCGTTCATCTCGCTGGCGACGGTGTTGCCCGCGCTGACTGCTTGCTGTCAACCGCACGCCGATATCGTTCCCATGGTGAAGCCGCAGTTCGAGGTCGGCAAGGACCAGGTGGGCGCCGGCGGTGTGGTCAGTGATCCGCGGCTGCGCGGAGACGCTGTGCTGGCCGTCGCCGCGCGGGCGGCCGGACTGGGCTGGCAGACCGTCGGCGTCACGGCCAGCCCGCTGCCCGGCCCATCGGGCAATGTGGAGTACTTCCTGTGGCTGCGTGCCGACACCGATCGTGAACTGACCGGAGACGAACTGGATGCCGCGGTGCGCCGCGCCGTCGCGGAGGGACCGCAATGACCGGTGACCGGGTGGTGCTGCTGGTGGTGCACACCGGCCGCGATGAGGCCACCGAGACGGCGCGCCGGGTGCAGAAGGTGTTGGGCGACAACGGGATCGGCCTTCGAATCTTGACCGCCGAGGCGGTCGACCGGGGCGCCGAGCGGCTGGATCTGGCCGGCCTCGAGGAGCTGGGTGCCGAGGTGGTCGACGCCCATGAGCATGCCGCCGCCGGATGTGAGCTGGTGCTGGTGCTAGGCGGCGACGGCACCTTCCTGCGCGCCGCGGAGTTGGCCCGCAACGCCGAGATCCCGGTGCTCGGGGTGAATCTGGGCCGGATCGGCTTCCTGGCCGAGGCCGAGGCCGAGGCCATCGACACCGTGCTCGAGCACGTCGTCAGCCGCAACTACCGCGTCGAACAGCGCATGACCCTCGACGTCCTGATCCGGGCCGACGGCGAGGTGATCTCGCATGGCTGGGCGCTCAACGAGGCCAGTCTGGAGAAGGGCCCCCGACTGGGGGTGCTCGGCGTGGTCCTGGAGATCGACGGCAGGCCGGTGTCGGCCTTCGGCTGCGACGGTGTGCTGGTGTCGAGCCCGACCGGGTCCACCGCGTACGCATTCTCGGCGGGGGGCCCGGTGGTGTGGCCGGATCTGGAGGCCATCCTGGTCGTGCCCAACAACGCCCACGCGCTGTTCGCCCGTCCGATGGTGACCAGCCCCAACGCGATGATCGCGATCGAGATCGACGCCGACAGCCACGACGCGCTGGTGTTCTGCGACGGCCGCCGCGAGATGACGGTCCCGGCCGGCGGGCGGCTCGAGGTGACCAAATGCGGCACCCCGCTGAAGTGGGTTCGGCTGGACAGCGCGCCGTTCACCGACCGGCTGGTCCGCAAGTTCCGTCTGCCGGTCACCGGCTGGCGCGGGCAGTAAGCGACGATGCTCGCCGAGATCCGGATCGAGTCGCTGGGGGCGATCACGTCCGCCACCGCCGAGTTCGACCGCGGCCTGACGGTCCTCACCGGGGAGACCGGTACCGGCAAGACCATGGTGGTCACCGGGCTGCACCTGCTCGGCGGTGCTCGCGCCGACGCGACCCGGGTGCGCTCGGGGGCCGAACGGGCAGTGGTCGAGGGCCGGTTCGACACCGCTGATCTCGACGCCGCCACCGCGACGCAGATCGACGACATCCTGGACTCGTCGGGGGCCGATCGCGACGACGACGGCAGCATCATCGCGCTGCGCTCGGTCAGCCGGGACGGCCCGTCGCGGGCGTATCTGGGCGGCCGCAGCGTGCCGGCGAAGTCGTTGACCACGTTCACCAACGGGCTGCTGACCCTGCACGGCCAGAACGACCAGCTGCGGCTGATGCGACCCGAGCAGCAGCGCGGCGCGCTGGACCGCTTCGCCGGGGTCGATGCCCGCCTGGAGCGCTACCGCAAGCTGCGCGACGAGTGGCAGATCGCCCGCCGCGACCTTGTTGACCGGACCAACCGCGCCCGGGAGCTGGCCCAGGAGGCCGATCGCCTGAAGTTCGCCCTCACCGAGATCGACGGCGTCGACCCCACCCCCGGTGAGGACGACGCATTGGTGGCCGACATCCGTCGCCTCTCCGAACTCGACGCGCTGCGCGAGGCGGCCGCCGGTGCCCGCGCCGCGCTGTCCGGGGCCGACGAGGAGGCCGCCGACGCCGAGCCGCGCGCCGCCACCGACACCCTGGGGCGCGCGATCGCCCTGCTGGACTCCACCGACGACACCGCCCTGCGGGCGCTGGCCCGCCAGCTCGCCGAGGCGCAGTCCGTGGTCGGCGACACCGCCCGTGAGCTGGGCGACTTCCTGGCCGATCTGCCCGGCGACGCCAGCTCGCTGGAGACCAAGCTGGCGCGCCAGGCCGAACTGCGCAGCCTGACCCGCAAGTACGCCGCCGACGTCGACGGGGTGCTGAAGTGGGCCGCGGAGTCCCGGGAACGCCTGGCACAGCTCGACGTGTCCGAGGAGGCGCTGACCGGGCTGGCGCGGCGGGTCGACGAGCTGGCACTTCAGGTGGCCACCGCCGCGTCCGAACTGTCCAAGGCCCGGGCGAAGGCCGCGAAGGGACTGGCGAAGGCGGTCACCGCCGAGCTGTCCGGGCTGGCGATGGCCGATGCTGACTTCGCCGTCGAGGTGCGCACCATGACGGCCCGGGAGGACGACAGCGCGCCGCTGCGGCTGCCGTCCGGGGACTTGGCGCACGCCGGCAGCGACGGCGTCGACCTCGTCGAGTTCGGTTTCGCCGCGCACCGCGGCACCGAGGTGCTGCCGCTGAGCCGCAGCGCATCCGGCGGCGAGCTGTCCCGGGTGATGCTGGCGCTGGAGGTCGTGCTGGCCGCGTCCGCCGAGGGCACCACGATGGTCTTCGACGAGGTCGACGCCGGTGTCGGCGGCCGGGCGGCGGTCCAGATCGGCCGTCGGCTGGCCCGGCTGGCGCGCAGCCACCAGGTCATCGTCGTCACGCATCTGCCGCAGGTCGCGGCGTACGCCGATGCGCATCTGGTCGTCGACAGCGCGGGCAACGGCGCCAGCACGGTACGCAGGCTCGATGACGAGGACCGGGTCGCCGAACTGGCCCGCATGCTGGCCGGCCTGGGCGAATCCGACACCGGCCGGGCCCACGCCCGGGAACTGCTGGCCGCCGCGCAGGAGGACCGCATCGCCTCCTGAGGCCCTGTTACTGATGTGACAAAATGTGACTTGTGGGGCCAGAGTTACGGCGCGCCTCCCGGACGATAAGGTATGCCGCCGACAGAATCGCCCCATGAAGATGTCAGCGCTCCTTTCGCGTAACACCAGTGCACGGCCGGGCGTCACGGGTACGGCCCGGGTCGACAAGGACATCGACCGCCTGCTGCGCCGGGTGGGCCCGGGCGACATCGTCGTCCTCGACGTCCTCGACCTGGACCGGATGACGGCCGACGGTCTGGTGGACGCGGGCATCGCCGGAGTGGTCAACGCCTCACCGTCGATTTCGGGTCGCTACCCGAACCTCGGCCCCGAGGTGCTGGTCGCCAACCACATCACCCTGATCGACAACGCCGGCCCCGAGGTCTTCAAGAAGATCAAGGACGGCGCGAAGATCCGGCTGCACGACGGCGCCGTGTACGCCGGCGACCGTCGGCTGGTGCACGGTGTGGAGCGCAGCGACGAGGAGATCGCCGACCTGATGCATGACGCCAAGACCGGGCTGGTGGCCCATCTGGAGGCGTTCGCCGGCAACACCATCGAGTTCATCCGCAGCGAGTCACCGCTGCTCATCGACGGGATCGGCATCCCCGACATCGACGTCGACGTCTACCGCCGCCACGTGGTGGTGGTCGCCGACGGACCGGGCGCCGAGGACGACCTAAAGGCCCTCAAGCCGTTCATCAAGGAGTACCAGCCGGTCCTGGTCGGCGTGGGTGCCGGCGCGGACATCCTCAGCAAGGCCGGCCACCGGCCGCAGTTGATCGTCGGCAACCCCGAGCAGATGAGCGCCGAGGTGCTCAAGTCCGGCGCCCAGGTGGTGCTGCCCGCCGACGCCGACGGACACGCCAACGGGCTCGAACGCATCCAGGACCTCGGTGTCGGGGCGATGACGTTCCCGGCCGCCGGGTCCGCGGCCGACCTGGCGCTGCTGCTCGTCGACCACCACGGCGCGTCGCTGATCGTGACGGTGGGCCAGTCGGCCAGCATCGAGGAGTTCTTCGACCGCTCCCGCCAGCAGAGCAACCCGTCGACGTTCCTGACCCGGTTGAAGGTGGGGGAGAAGCTGGTCGACGCGAAAGCCGTTGCCACCCTGTACCGCAACCACATCTCGGGTGGGGCGATCGCCATGCTGATCCTCGCCGTGCTGATCGCGATCATCGCCGCACTGTGGGTCTCGCGCACCGACACCATCGTGCTCGACTGGATCACGGCTTACTGGAATCGCTTCGTGCTCCTGGTGCAGGGCTGGGTGACCTAGCGGGGACGGCGAGCAGAGAGGCTGATCGGCTGTGATTTCGTTACGCCACCATGCCATTTCACTGGCAGCGGTGTTCATCGCACTGGCCGTCGGTGTCGTGCTGGGCTCCGGGTTGCTTTCCGACACACTGCTGTCCGGACTGCGCAACGAGAAGCAGGATCTGCAGAAGCAGATCACCGCGCTGAGCGATCAGCGCAACGCGCTCAACGAGAAACTCAGCGCGGCCAGTGATTTCGACACCCAGATGTCGGGGCGCATGGTGCACGACGCGCTGGCCGGCAAGTCGGTGGTGCTGTTCCGCACTCCGGACGCCGACAACGACGACGTGGAGGCGATGGCGCGCCTGGTCGGCCAGTCCGGCGGCACGCTGACCGGAACCATCGCGTTGACTCAGGAGTTCGTCGACGCCAACTCGGCGGAGAAACTCCGCTCGGTGGTGAACTCCTCGATCGTGCCGGCCGGCGCCCAGTTGAGCACCACGCTGGTGGACCAGGGTTCGCAGGCCGGTGACCTGCTCGGCATCGCCCTGCTGATCAACCGCGATCCGGCCGTGCTGCCCGCCGACGACACCCAGCGCGACACCGTGCTGGCCGCCCTGCGCGACACCGGCTTCCTGACCTATGAGGGTGACCGCATCGGCGCGGCCAACACCGCGGTCGTGGTCACCGGCGGGGCGCTCGGCGACAACGCCGGCAACCAGGGCTCCACGGTGGCCCGTTTCGCCGCCGCATTGGCCCCGCACGGGCTGGGCACCGTGCTCGCGGGCCGCGACGGCTCGGCCACCGGCACCTCCGCGGTGGCTGTGGCCAGGGCGGATGCCGGGATGGCTGACGCGGTGAGCACCGTGGACGACATCGGCGTCGAATCCGGGCGGATAACCACGGTGCTGGCGCTGCAGAGCCTGATCAACGGCGGGCGGCCCGGCACGTTCGGCATCGGGCCCGGCTCGTCGTCGGTGACGATTCCGCAGTAATGGCCCCCGCCGCGTGTCAGCGACGACTTGTCGGCGTCGGTGTTAGGGTGAGATTCCGTGGGTCGGCAGGCCCCAGCTAGACACCAGCGAGCCCCTGCCCGTCGTCACGGAGGTTGCTCTTGCCACCTTTGCGCAAGCATCCGCAGACCGCCACCAAGCATCTCTTCGTCAGCGGCGGCGTCGTCTCCTCGCTGGGCAAGGGCCTGACCGCCAGCAGCCTCGGCCAATTGCTGACCGCCCGCGGGCTGCAGGTGACCATGCAGAAGCTCGACCCGTACCTCAATGTCGACCCGGGCACGATGAACCCGTTCCAGCACG
>JAGQTW010000199.1 GCA_020438785.1 Mycobacterium sp.
GCGCGTGCAGGACGTCGACGGTGGCCCGGGCGTCGTCGAGGGCGCGGTGCGTCGGGCGCGTCGCCGAACCCACGAGTTGGGCCAGCGTGCCGAGCCGGACGCTGGGGGCCTCCTCGCGGGTGAGCACCCGGCGGGCCAGCCGCACCGTGCACAGCACCGGTGGCCGCGGCCAACCGATGCCGCACTGTTCGGCGGCGGCGCGCAGGAAACCGGTATCGAATCCGGCGTTGTGGGCGACCAGCACCGCGCCGCGCGCGAACTCCAGGAACATCGGCAGCACCGCGGCGATGGTCGGCGCGTCGTGCACCATCGCCGTGGTGATCCCGGTCAGCCGGACGATCTGCGGGGGGATGGTGCGCTGGGGGTCGACCAGGGTGGCGAACTCGCCGAGCACCTGCCCGCCGCGGACCTTGACGGCACCGATCTCGGTGATGGCGTCGGCCGGGGCGCCGGGGCCGGCGCTGGCGCGTCCGCCGGTGGTTTCCAGGTCGACGACGACGAAGGTGGTGTCCCGCAGCGCCAGGTCGGCGGCCGGGTCGACGTCGGCGAAGCTCAGCTGCGCATCTGCGGGTGAGCCGGCCACAGCTGTCGACGGTAAGCATGGGCACCGACAGCGGGCGAGCGCCACTCCGGCGGCGACCGAACTCGGCCCGGCGGAACTTGTCGGCAGCCCCGGCTAGCGTGCGGGCAGGCCGTACGAGAGGAGACCCGACATGGGACCCGACATGGGAGACGCCCGCCACCCCGACCCTGTCGTCATCGACTGCGACGACTGCGCGGTGCGCGGACCGGGCTGCCGCGACTGTGTCGTCAGCGTGCTGCTCGGTACGCCCGAAACTTTGCTCGCCGATGAGCGGGCGGCGCTGGAGGTGCTGGCCGACGCCGGGCTCGCGCCGCGACTGCGACTGGTGCCGATCCACCGGCCCGGGGGCAGCGGCCTGGCGAGCTAGCCGCCTGATAGGTTTGGGGCATGGTGTGACTGGTGTTGCCGCTGTGACGAAGTCATCTGTTAAATCTTCGTCTCACGTTGGACAACGCCGATGCCATTTCGTAACCTGATCGAGACCTAAGGCAGATCGACGGCGATCGTCGACGGCACTTTAAGGATGTTCAATCTTGAAGTTTGACCGCACGTTTCTGATTGAACGCGTTCTTCGCCGCCCGGCAGTAGGTGTGGTTGCGGGCATCACCGTCTTCGCGGCCGTTATGTCCGGCACTGTGCACGCCGACCCGTCCGAGGACGGTGTGGCAAAGCTCAACGAGCTGTCCCGGCAGGCCGAGCAGCTCACCGAAGCCATGCACACCGCCCAGCTCGATCTCGACAACAAGCTGCAAGCGCAGGCCGCCGCGGAGAAGAAGCACTCCGACGACCTGGCCAGGGCGGACGCCGCCAAGGGTGAGCTGGCAACCTACCAGGGTGCAGTCGACAAGTTTGCTGCGGCCGTCTACATGGGCGGCCGCACCGACGGCCTGAACGCCATCCTGACCGCGGAGTCCCCGCAAGGTCTGATCGACAAGATGGCCGTGCAAAAGGTGATGGCGACCGAGATGTCGGCCCAGATGCAGAACTACCGCCGGGTCAACGAGGAGGCCGTGCGGGCCGAGGCGGACTCGGCCAAGTCGGCCGCCGACGCCAAGACCGCCGCCGAACAGGCCGCCGCGGTCCGCGCCGACCTGCAGCGCAAGCAGTCGCAGTTGCAGGTCCAGATCGCGATCGTCAAGTCGCGGTATGCGACCCTGACCCCCGACCAGCGGACCGCGCTGGCCGCCCCCGGACCCGTCCCGCCGGTACAGATCCTGGCCGCGCCGGCGCCCGACGCGCTGCCGAACCTCGACGCGCCGCCGGCCGAGGCACCCGCACCCGCACCGGAGGCACCCGCACCGGCTCCGGAGGCCGTGCCGCTCGCGGCCGTGCCGTCGACCGGCGGTGGCAGCGGTGAAGGTGCGATCGCCGTACAGGCCGCGCTGACCCGCATCGGCGACCCCTACGTCTGGGGCGGCGGCGGACCCAACCAGTTCGACTGCTCCGGCCTGGTCATGTGGTCGTTCCAGCAGGCCGGCATCTTCCTGCCGCATTCCAGCCAGGCGCTGGCCGCCGGCGGCCAGCCGGTCTCGATGAGCGACATCCAGCCCGGTGACGTCATCAACTACTACTCCGACGCCTCGCACTCGGCGATCTATATCGGCGACGGGATGATGGTGCACGCGTCGACGTTCGGCGTGCCGGTGCGGGTGGCGCCGATGAACAACGCGCCGATCTACAACATCCGGCGCTACTGACCTACCTGTTGCGCCGCCGGCTCGCGGCGATCCTCGCGGTGGTCCTCGTCGGGCAACTGCTGGCCGCCGCGATCCTGCTCGGCGCCGGCCGGCACCGGCCGCCACAACGCCCGGAGGCTCCCGCGGCGGCGCCACTGGTCGTCGGCGACGGCCGCGTCGTGCGGTTGATCAGCCTGGGCGGAACCCGGACCGACGAACTGCTCACCCGGATCGAGGCGCAGATCGGCGGCGCCGTCGCCGCGGTGGAGAAGTTCTGGGGCACCGACTGGGACCACGAGATCGTGGTGATCGCCACCGGGTCGGACCCGCAGTTCATCGCCCAGGCCGGGCTGGACCCGGGCCGGCAGTGGGCCGACATCGCCGCGGTCGCCGTCGCCGATCACGTCGATCTCGGGCACCACCTGGCCGCCGGGCAGCGCATCGTCTTCGCCCCGGGCGCGTCGGCCATGAGCGCGGAGTCACTACGAATCGTGTTGACCCACGAGCTCTTTCACCTCGCCGCCCGCGCCGACACCGCCCCCGACGCGCCGCGCTGGCTGGTCGAGGGCGTGGCCGACTTCGTCGCCCGCCCGCCCACCCCGCTGCCCGCCGGTGCCGCCGCGGACACCGCATTGCCCAGCGACGCCGACCTCGACGCGGCGGGCCCGCGCCGGGCGATGGGCTACGACCGGGCCTGGTGGTTCGCCCGCTTCGTCGCCGACGACTACGGCCTCGACGCCCTGCGCCGGCTCTACCGGCAGGCCGCCGGCCCACACCACCGGGACTTCGCCGGCGCGGTGAGCGGCGCGCTCGACACGGACCTCACCGGGCTGCGTGCGCGCTGGGCGGCGTGGCTGACCGGATAGCGTGGACGGCGATGACGCGGGTTCTGCTGGTCACCAACGATTTTCCGCCGCGCCGCGGCGGCATCCAGTCCTACCTCGAGCAATTCGTGGTTCGACTCGCCGCCACCGGTGAGCACGCGATCACCGTGTACGCCCCGCAATGGAGGGGCGCCGAGGACTACGACCGCGCCGCACCCGTGCGGATCGTGCGGCACCCCGGCACGCTGATGTTGCCCGAACCGGGGGTCGAGCGCCGGATGCACGACCTGATCACCGCCGAGGACATCGAGGCGGTGTGGTTCGGCGCGGCCGCGCCGCTGGCGCTGCTGGCCGGCCGGGCCCGCCGGGCCGGCGCGCACCGGATCCTGGCCAGCACGCACGGTCACGAGGTGGGCTGGTCGATGCTGCCGGTCGCGCGTTCGGCGCTGCGCCGAATCGGGGACACCACCGACGTGGTGACCTTCGTCAGCCGCTACACCCGCGGCCGGTTCGCCTCGGCGTTCGGCCCGCGGGCCCGCCTTGAACACCTGCCGCCCGGCGTCGACGCCGACCGATTCCGCCCGGACCCGGCCGCGCGGGCCGAGCTGCGCGCCCGGTACGGCCTGGGGGAGCGTCCCACCATCGTCTGCGTCTCGCGGCTGGTGCCACGCAAGGGCCAGGACATGCTGATCAAGGCCCTGGCCGACATCCGCCGCCGCGTCGACGGCGCCGCGCTGGTGATCGTCGGCGGCGGGCCCTACGAGTCCACCCTGCGGCGGCTGGCCCAACGGTTCGGCGTCGAACCGGACGTGGTCTTCACCGGCGGGGTGCCCGGCGCCGAGCTGCCAGCCCACTACGCCATGGCCGACGTGTTCGCGATGCCGTGCCGCACCCGCGGCTCCGGCCTGGACGTCGAGGGACTGGGCATCGTGTTCCTGGAGGCGTCGGCGGCGGGGGTCCCGGTGGTGGCCGGACGCTCCGGCGGCGCACCGGAAACCGTGCGGGACGGCGAGACCGGGCGGGTCGTCGACGGCCGCAGCCACCAGGAGATCGTCGACGCGATCGCCGGCATCCTCGCCGACCCCGGTCTGGGGCTGCGGATGGGGGAGGCGGGCCGGCGCTGGGTGCGCCAGGACTGGAGCTGGCCCAGCCACACCGCACGGTTGTCGGCACTGCTGGCCGCCGGCGGCGAGGGGACCGCGGGCTAGTTCGCCGACGGGCGGCCGCCGCACGTGTGAGTATGTGCCGATGCACCTACCCCGTGTCCTGGCCGCGGCGGCCGCGGCCGCCCTGACCGGCACCGCGACCGCCGTCGGCGGACCGGCCGCCCCGGCGCGCGCCGACGACTGCCCCGACGTCGAGGTGATTTTCGCCCGCGGCACCGGCGAGGCCCCCGGCGTCGGCCGGGTCGGCCAGGCCTTCATCGACGCCCTCGCGCCGCAACTGGGCGGCCGCACCCTGGACAGCTACGGGGTCAACTACCCGGCCAGCCTGAACTTCCTGGCCGCCTCGTCCGGCGCGGCCGACGCCGCCGCCCGGATCGCCGACATGTCGGTGCGCTGCCCACAGACCACGCTGGTGCTCGGCGGGTTCTCCCAGGGCGCGGCCGCGGTCTCGATGCTGGCCGGCGTGCCCCCGGTCGGCGACCGCGTCGGCAGCATCGGGTCCGCACCGCCGCTACCGGCGGCGGCCGCCGCCCGAGTGGCAGCGGTCGCGGTGTTCGGCAACCCGGGCGTCCGTTTCGGCAGCCCGCTGTCCTCGGCCGGGGCGTTCGCGGGCCGGGCGATCGACCTCTGCGCTCCGGGTGACCCGATCTGTGAGGTGGCGGGCCGCGACCGCGCCGCCCACAGCGCCTACGAGTTCCCGCCCTACCCGGGGCAGGCGGCAAACTTCGTGGCCGGGCTGGTGTAGCGGCTCAGACTGCTCTTGGTTTCGCCGGGTATCCTCGCGCCGGTGTTGCTGACACCCGCGGCTGACCAGGGCCGCCGAAGCCACATCGCGGCCCTGACCGGGCTGCGTGCGGTGGCGGCGCTGCTGGTGGTGGGCACTCACGCGGCCTTCGTCACCGGCAAACTCAACCACGGCTACCTCGGCGCCATGGCCGCCCGGCTGGAGGTCGGGGTGGCCATCTTCTTCGCGCTGTCGGGTTTCCTGCTGTTCCGGCCGTGGGTGACCGCAGCCGCGGCCGGCTCGGACGCCCCGTCGGCGGCCCGCTACGCGCACCGGCGGTTGCGCCGGGTCATGCCCGCCTACCTGGCGACGGTGCTGCTGGCCTACGGCGTGTACTCCGTCTTCTCGTCCGGGCCCAACCCGGGGCAGAGCTTGGCGGGCCTGCTGCGCCACCTCACGCTGACCCAGATCTACACCGACAACTACCTGATGACCCACCTGCACCGCGGGCTCTCGCAGACCTGGAGCCTGGCGGTCGAGGTGGCGTTCTACGCCGTCCTGCCCCTGCTGGCCTATCTGCTGGTGGTGGTGCTGTGCGGCGACCGGTGGCGCCCGGCGCGGCTGCTGGCCGGCCTGGCCGGCCTGGCGGCGATCAGCCTGGGCTGGCAGGTGGTCCTCGTCACCACCGACTGGCTGCCCAACTCGGCCGGGATGTGGCTGCCCGCCCACCTGGCATCGTTCGCGGTCGGCATGGGGCTGGCGGTGCTGGCCGAAGCCGGGGTGCGCTGCCCGGCGACGGTGACGCTGCCGCTCGCGTTCGGCGCCTTCCTGCTGGTCTCCACGCCGGTGGCCGGCGCGGTGGCGATGGGCCCGGTGCGGGTCTGGGAGCCGCTGATCAAGACCGTGCTGTACGCGGCGGTCGCCGCGCTGGCGGTGGCCGCGGCGGGCCTCGACGATCGCGGCCTGGCGGACCGGGTGCTGGCCAGCAGGCCCATGGTGTGGCTGGGGGAGATCTCCTACGAGATCTTCCTGCTGCACGTGCTGGTGATGGCGCTGGTACTCGGCGAGGTGCTGCGCTGGCCGCTGTTCACCGGGTCGATGGCGGGGCTGTTCGCCGCGACCCTGGCCGTCACCCTGCCGCTCGCCTGGCTGCTGCGACGGCTCACGGCGAGGGTCTACTTGGCGTAGATCGCCTCGATCTCCTCGGCGAACTTCTCGGCCACCACGTTGCGCTTGACCTTCAGCGTCGGCGTCAGCTCCCCGGTGAGCACCGTGAAGTCGCACGGCAGGATGCGGAACTTGCGGATCGACTCGGCATGGGAGACATGGGTGTTGGCGTCCTTGATCGCCAGGTCGATCTCGGCCACCAGGTCCGGGTCGGTGCGCAGGTCGGCCACCGAGTCGCCGGGCGCCTTGCCGTGGTGCTGCTTCCACACCTCGAACGCCTCCGGGTCGATGGCGATCAGGGCGCCGATGAAGGGCTGCTTGTCGCCCACGGCCATGGCCTGGCTGATCAGCGGATGCGCCCGCAGCGCGTCCTCGAGCACGGCCGGTGCGACGTTCTTGCCGCCGGCGGTGACGATGATCTCCTTCTTGCGGCCGGTGATGGACAGGAAACCCTCGTCGTCGATGCTGCCCAGGTCGCCGGTGTGGAACCAGCCGTCGACGATCGCCTCGTCGGTCGCCTTCTGGTTGCGCCAGTAGCCGCTGAACACCACGCCGCCGCGCACCAGCAGTTCGCCGTCCTCGGCGATCGCCATGCTGTTGCCGGGCACCACCTTGCCGACGGTGCCGACCTTGAGTTCGCCGATCCGGTTCACCGTGATCGCGGCGCTGGTCTCGGTGAGTCCGTAGCCCTCGTAGATCGACAGCCCGACGCCGCGGTAGAAGTGGCCGAGCCGCTTGCCCAGCGGCGCTCCGCCGGAGATGGCGGCATGGCAGTCCCCGCCGAGCGCCGCGCGCAGCTTGCCGTAGACCAGCCGGTCGAAGACCGCGTGCCCGGCCCGCAGCACCGGATTCGGGCGCCCGGAGCCCTCCTGTGCCTCGCTCCAGGCGATCGCGGTCTTGACCGCCAACGCGAAGATACGGCCCCGGCCGCTCTCCTGGGCGTTCAATTCCGCTGTGTTGTAGACCTTTTCGAACACCCGGGGTACCGACACCACGATGGTCGGCTTGAACACGCCCAGCATCGGCACCAGGTTCTTGATGTCACTGGTGTAGCCGAGGGTCACCTTGTTGGCGAATGCGGTCATCGACAGCGCCCGGGCCAGCACGTGGGCCAGGGGCAGGAACACCAACAGGCGCTCGTGCTGGCGCAGCAGGGTGGGGAAACACGCTGCGGCGCCGCGGGTCTCGTGCAACAGGTTGGAGTGGGTCAGCTGGCAGCCCTTGGGCCGCCCGGTCGTGCCGGAGGTGTAGATCAGCGTCGCCGGGTCGCTGGAGCGCAGGCCGTCGAGCCGGCGCTGCAGCTCGGCGGGATCGGCGGTGCCTGCGGCCTCGGCCAGCTCGTCGAGTGCGCTGAGCCCGGCCGACTCGATGCGCACGACCTTGCGCAGCGCGGGCAGCTCGGCGTGCAGTTCGGCGACCATCTGGGCGTGCGCGTCGGTCTCGGTGAACGCCAGCACCGCACCGGAGTCCTCCAGCACCCAGCGGACCTGCTCGGCCGAGGACGTCTCGTAGATCGGAACCGTCACCGCACCGACCGACAGGATCGCGTAGTCGAGGATCACCCACTCGTAGCGGGTGGCCGACAGGATTGCCACCCGGTCACCGGGCTGCACCCCCTCGGCGATCAAACCCAGCGCCGCCGCGCGGATCTGGGCCGCCGCCTCGGCGCAGGTCACATCGGTCCACACCCCGTCGGTCAGGCGCTGGAAGATGACATGCCCCGGGTCGTCGCGCTCGTGGGAGAACACGACGCCGGCCACGTTGTCGTGCTCGTCGACGGTGAACGGCGCCGGAACGCTGTATTCGCGCACTGAAGAACCTCTTGTGAACTCGCGGATTTGTCGGCGTCCAGCCTAGTCGGCGGCGCGGGTGCGCTGTGACGGCGTTCACCCCGCGGTCGGCGAGCCGCCCGGCACACCGATATGTGAAGCTGTTCGGGTGAGCAGCATCCAGGTGGCCGACGAGACCTTCGTCGCCGCCGATCCCGCGGCGGTGGGTCGCGCGGTGTCGGACCCGGCGAGCTGGCGGCGCTGGTGGCCCGACCTGCGCCTGAACGTGGTCGAGGACCGTGGCGACAAGGGTGTGCGCTGGACGGTCACCGGCCCGCTGACCGGCACCATGGAGATCTGGCTGGAGCCGGTGCTCGACGGGGTGCTGCTGCACTATTTCCTGCACGCCGAGCCCGCCGGGGTGGCGGCCTGGGAGCTGGCCAAGATGAACCTGGCGAAGGTCACCCATCGGCGCCGGGTCGCGGGCAAGCGGATGGCCTTCGAGGTCAAGACCACGTTGGAGGCGGCCCGGCCGGTGGGTGTCGCGCCCGGGCACTGATATCGGGTCGCGGTCTCGGCCGGGGAGGGTACCGTTTCCTCCGAGACCTAAACGATGGGAACCAGCAATAGTGGCTGATAAGACGGCGCAGACCATCTACATCGAGGCGGACCCCCGCACCGTGATGGACGTGATTGCCGACATCGGCTCCTACCCGCAGTGGGTGTCGGAATACAAGGAGACCGAGGTTCTCGAGTCGGACTCCGCGGGTTACCCGAAGACCGCCCGGCTGTTATTGGACGCGGCGGTCCTGCGCGACAACATGGTGCTGACCTACGACTGGCCCGCCGACCGGAAGTCGGTGCGCTGGTCGCTGGTGTCGAGCTCGTTGCTGCGGGCGCTCGAAGGCGCATACACCCTGCGGCCCAAGGGATCCGGCACCGAGGTCACCTATGAGCTGTCGGTGGACCTGATGATCCCGATGATCGGCCTGCTCAAGCGCAAGGCCGAGCGGCGACTGACCGACACCGCGCTCAAGGACCTGAAGAAACGGGTCGAGGGCTGAGTGGAGCCCGGTAACACTCCCGCTGCCGATGCGGGCCTGCCTGCCCGGGCCCGGATCGGCTTCTTCGTCGGCAAGGGCGGGGTCGGCAAGTCGACACTGGCCTCGGCGACCGCGGTGGCGGCGGCACTGGCCGGCGAGCGGGTGCTCGCGGTGTCCACCGACCAGGCCCACTCGCTCGGTGACGTGCTCGGCGTCCCGGTGCCGCCGACGGGGTCGCCCGAGCCGGTGCGCATCCTGACTGAGGAGGGCAGCGCCGGTGGCGGCCACCTGGACGCGCTCGCCCTGGACACCCTGGCGCTGCTGGAGACCAGATGGCGCGACATCGCGCCGGTGATCGCGGGTAGCCTGCCCGAGTCGGATCTCAAAGATATTGCACCCGAAGAACTTTCGGCAATCCCCGGAATTCAGGAGGTACTCGGCCTGCACCAGGTGGCCCGGCTCGCGGATTCGGGGGACTGGGACTACGTGGTGGTGGACTGCGCCTCCACCGCCGACGCCATGCGGATGCTCACCCTGCCCGCCGCGTTCGGCATGTACCTGGAGCGGGCTTGGCCCCGGCACCGCCGGCTCAGCGCGGCCGTCGAGGGCGTCCGCGAAGCGGCGATGGTCGTCCTCGTCGAGGGCATCGCGTCCGGCGTCGAGGAGTTGTCGGCGCTGCTGACCGACGGCGAGCGGGTCAGCGCCCACCTGGTGCTCACCGCCGAGAAGGTGGTGGCCGCCGAGGCCGTCCGCACGCTCGGGTCGCTGGCGCTGATGGGGGTCAAGGTCGCCGAGCTGATCGTCAATCAGGTTCTGGCGCAAGACGATTCGTACGAGTACCGGAACCTGCCCGCGCACCCCGCCTTCGACTGGTACGCCGAGCGGATCTCCGAGCAGCAGACCGTGCTCGAGAACCTCAGCGCGACCATCGGCGACGTGCAACTCGTGCTGGCGCCGCACCTGGCCGGTGAACCCATCGGGCCCAAGGCACTGGGCCAGCTGCTCGACAGCGTGCGCCGGCGTGACGGCTCCCCGCCGCCGGGCCCGCTGCGACCGGTGGTGGATCGGGAATCGGGCTCCGGCCTCGATGCGGTCTACCGGATGCGGCTAGAGTTGCCCCAGGTCGAGTCGGGGGCACTGACACTGGGCCGCGTCGACGACGACCTGATCATCGGTGTCGCAGGGATGCGCCGCCGGGTGCGACTGGCATCGGTGCTTCGCCGGTGCACCGTGCTCGACGCCGCGCTGCGCGGCAACGAGCTGACGGTTCGCTTCAGACCCAACCCGGAGGTGTGGCCCGCATGAGTGGACCCCACCCCGACATCGGACCCGAGCTGCGCCAGTTGGCACAGGCCATCCTCGACCGGCTGGATCCCGCGGTGCGGTCGGCCGCTGCCATGGCCTCGGCCGCCGGCGCCGGGCCCGGAAAGTGCCAGCAGGTGTGGTGCCCGGTGTGCGCGCTGGCCGCACTGGTCAGCGGCGAGCAGCACCCGATGCTGACCGTGATCGCCGAGCACAGCGTCGCGCTGATGGCCATGATCCGGGCGATGGTCGGCGACCTGGAGGCGCCGCAGCCGCCCCCCGACGGGACCGCGCCCGGACCCGGCGGCGGCGCCGGAACCGATGCCGCCGGGCCGACCCGGTACCAACCCATTCCGATCACCGTCGAGGACTGAGTTCGGCGCTTGGGCGTCTGATGATCCGATGTGAACCCAAACCGACCTGTGGTCGGCCGACGACCGGCTGGGTAGAGTTGGCGCAAAGCGCGCGCCCGAGTGGGAGGGTCTATGTGGTACTGGCTGTTCAAGTACATCTTCATGGGCCCGTTGCTGTCCCTGCTCGGCCGTCCGAAAGTCGAAGGGCTGGAATATATTCCGGATTCCGGACCGGCGATCCTGGCCAGTAACCACCTGGCGGTGGCGGACAGCTTCTACCTCCCGCTGGTGGTCCGGCGACGGATCACCTTCCTGGCCAAGTCGGAGTACTTCACCGGTACCGGGCTCAAGGGCTGGTTCACCCGCTGGTTCTACACCGTCGCCGGGCAGGTCCCGATCGACCGCACCGACGCCGACGCCGCCCAGTCCGCGCTCGACACCGCCGAGCGACTGCTGAAGCAGGGCAAACTGCTGGGCATGTATCCGGAGGGCACCCGATCGCCGGACGGCCGGCTCTACAAAGGCAAGACCGGACTGGCCCGGCTGGCCCTGCAGACCGGGGTTCCGGTCATTCCCGTCGCGATGATCGGAACCGATGTGGTCAACCCGCCCGGGTCGAAGATGTGGCGCTTCGGCCGGGTCACCGTCCGGTTCGGCAAACCGATGGACTTCTCCCGCTTCGACGGCCTGGCCGGCAACCGGTTCATCGAGCGGGCCGTCATCGACGAGGTCATCTACGAACTGATGACGCTGTCCGGTCAGGAGTACGTCGAC
>JAGQTW010000200.1 GCA_020438785.1 Mycobacterium sp.
TCCCAGCTGGTGCCGTCGAAGAACGGCTCGAACCACAACTGGACCAGGAACACCTGCCGCACGTAGCTGATCGCGGTGAGTTTGGCGGCGTCCGGGGACGGCACGTCCCCGACGTGCAGGGTGAAGATGATCCACAGTGCGGCCAGGTGCAGGGTCACCAGATAGACCGGCCACACCCGGGACAGCCGCAACCACAGGAAGTGCAGCGTCGGTTTCACCTTGAACGACGAACCCATCCGGTCCAGGTAGTTCCACGTCAGCACGAACCCGCTCAGGATGAAGAACAGGTCGACGCCCTGGGCGCCGGCGTTGAGCAGGGGCGCCAGCTCGTCCTTGAGCCGCGGCGACGCCTCCCACAGCAGCGGGCGGAAGTGGAAGAAGACCACCCAGAGCGCGGCGACGATGCGGAGACCGGTCAGGGCTTTGATCTCTCCGGTTCGCACGGCACTCATTCCGAATCTCTTGCTGACCTTGTCGAATATGCAACGTCGAGAAAACATGCGACGCCGTCGTTTACTGACGTGCCACGTCGTCGTCGTTATTGACGTGCCACGTCGGTGACCTGGCGACTCGCCTCCCGCGATCTGGTCATCGGCAACCCCGGCAGACTATCAGCGCGGCCGCCCGCGACCGGGGAACCGCCGCTGTGAGATTGCTGGCATGCCGGCGCCCGGGCGCCCCCGGCCTGGGTCGAATTCCCGCTCACCGGAATCGACTGAACCGCCGAATCGGGGCTGCGGCGCCGCTTACCCTGACGCCATGCAGCAACGGCTTTCGGGCCTGGACGCGGCGTTCTGGTGGGCCGATACCCACAGCTGTCCGATGCACATCGGCGCGCTGGGGATGTGCGATCCGCACGGGGCGCCG
This sequence comes from Mycobacterium sp., assembly GCA_020438785.1. Taxonomy (GTDB): domain Bacteria; phylum Actinomycetota; class Actinomycetes; order Mycobacteriales; family Mycobacteriaceae; genus Mycobacterium. The sequence continues at coordinate 868 of JAGQTW010000200.1, forward strand.
GGCTTCTCCTTCGACGCGGTGCGCGACCTGATCGTGTCGCGGCTTCCGGAGCTGCCGGTGCTGCGGTACCGGGTGGTCGGAGCCCGCCACGGCCTGGACCGGCCGTGGCTGATCGACGACGACACCCTCGACATCGACTACCACGTGCGGCGCATCGCGGTGCCCGCCCCGGGCGGGCGGCACGAACTCGAGGAACTGGTCGGCCGGCTGATGTCCTACCCACTGGAACGGGACCGGCCGCTGTGGGAGATGTGGTTCATCGAGGGGCTGGAACACGGCCGGGTCGCCTACCTGACCAAGATGCATCACGCGGTGATCGACGGGGTCTCGGGTGTCGGGCTGAGCGAGATCATGCTGGACGCCAGCCCCGAGCCGCGCCCGCCGGCCGAACCGCCGGAGACCACGGAGGCCGAGCTGCCCGGGATCGAGCGCCGGGCCCTGGGCGCATTGTTCAACCTGACCGTGATGACGCCGTACCGGGTGGCCCGCGTGGTCGCACAAACGGTGACCCAGCAGCTGGCTGCGCGGTCGGTGACGAACAAGCCGCCGAACTTCTTCGAGGCCCCGGCGACCCGGTTCAACACCACGCTGACACCGCAGCGCCGGCTGGCCAGCGCCCGGTTGTCCCTCGACCGGGTGAAGGCGGTGAAGAACGCCTTCGAGGTGACGGTCAACGACGTTGTGCTGGCGGTCATCTCGGGCGCGTTGCGGGACTATCTGCAGGAGCGCGACGAGCTTCCGGACCGTCCGCTGGTGGCTCAGATGCCGGTGTCCACGCACGGCGGGAGTTCGGAGTCGGCCAACCAGATGAGTTCGACCACCATCAACCTGGCCACCGACATCGACGACCCGGCGAAGCGGCTCGGCGTGCTCTACACCAACTCCCAGGGCGCCAAGCAGATGGCCAAGACCCTCAACGAGCATCAGCACGTCGGGCTGACCGAGACCACGCCGCCCGGGCTGCTGGGCCTTGCGGTGCGGGCGTATTCGGCTGCGCACCTTGGTGATCGGATGAGTTCGATCAACCTGGTCATCTCCAACGTCCCCGGACCCAGCTTCCCGCTTTACCTGGCCGGGGCGCGGGTCGAGCGGCTGGTGCCGTTCGGGCCGCTGATGCTCGACGTCGGGTTGAACATCACCTGTGTGAGCTACAACGGCTCGCTAGAGTTCGGGTTGTCGACCACCCCGGAGATCGCCACCGACATCGACGCCCTCGCCGACGCGCTGGAACCGGCCCTCACCGAGCTCGAGGAGGCCGCCGGGCTGCGGCGACTACGCCCCAAGCGGGCTAGAGGACGTCGTTGATCTCGTTCTTCAGCGCCTCGGCCTGGGTGCCGAACACCGCCTGAACGCTGTTGCCGACCTCGATGACTCCGGCGGCGCCGAGCGCCTTGAGCCGGTCCTGGTCCACCTTGGCGGGGTCGGCGACCTCCATGCGCAGCCGGGTGATGCAGGCGTCCACGGTGCGCAGGTTCTCCCGACCGCCGAATGCGGCGATCAGTTGTTCGGCCTTGCTGTCCACCGCGGCCGGGGCGGTGGCGGTCGCCACGGCCGCGCCGCCGGCGGTGACCGCCGTGGCGGACTCCGCACCCTCGCTGAGGTTGGCCCGCTCCTCGGCCTCGAACTCGACCTCGGGTTCCCGGCCGGGAGTCCGCATGTTCCACTTCGTGATCGCGAACCGGAACAGCAGGTAGTAGACGACGAAGAACACCACGCCCATGACGATGAGCAGCGGGATGTTCTTGGCCGCGGGCGCGGTGCCGTACAGCAGCAGGTCGATCAGCCCGGCCGAGAACGAGAAGCCGAGATGGATGTCGAGCAGGTAGGCGATCGCCAGCGACAGCCCGGTCAGCACCGCGTGAACGATGTAGAGCGGGAAGGCCACGAACATGAACGCGAACTCGAGGGGCTCGGTGACGCCGGTCAGGAACGCGGTCAGCGCGGCCGCCGACAGGATGCCGAACGCGATCTTGCGCTGTTTCTTGTTGGCCACGTGGATCATTGCCAGCGCGGCGGCGGGCAGGCCGAACATCAGGATCGGGTAGAAGCCCGACGTCAGCAGGCCGGCCGTCGGATCGCCGGCGGCGAACCGGGTCAGTTCACCGGTGACGACGTGGCCGTCGGAGGTCGGGTAGCTGCCGTAGATGAACCACACGTAGGAATTCAGGATGTGGTGCAGGCCCAGTGGGATCAGCATGCGGTTGGCGAAGCCGTAGACGAAGGCGCCCAACGCACCCGAACCGCCGATGAACTTGCCCAGCCCGGTCAGCCCGGCGTCGAATACGGGATAGAAGTAACTCATCGCGAACGCGATCACCAGGCTGGCCAGTGACACCACGATCGGAACGAAGCGGCGGCCGCCGAAGAATCCGAGATAGGCGGGAAGTTTGATGGTGTGGTAGCGGTCGAACAAGGCGGCGGTCACCAGACCGATCACGATGCCGCCGAACACGCTGTAGTTGATCTGCGCCTGATCGCCGGCCTTGTCGAGCTGACCCGCCAGCACGAACGGCGACATGGTCTTGAACACGGCCTGCATGACGAGGTAGCCGACGACCGCCGACAGCGCGGTGGAACCGTCGGCCTTGCGGGCGAACCCGATGGCGACGCCGACCGCGAACAGCAGCGGCAGGTTGGTGAACAGTGCGCCGCCCGCCGCGCTCATCGCCTGGAAGAACGGCCCGATCACCGGCGCCTTGATCCGGCCGAGCAGGTCGTCCTGGCCCAGTCGCAACAGGATGCCCGCCGCGGGCAGCACCGCGATCGGCAGCATCAGGCTCTTGCCCAGCCGCTGCAGTTGCGCGAAGCCGGGTATTCTTAGCCCCGACTTCTGTTGTGCGCCTGCGTTTTTGGTTGCTTCGCTCATGTCCTGCCGGGCCTCCCGATATCGCAGCTCAGCGCAGCTTAGTCCAGATCCCCAGCACGTGAGACGGTGTTTCGGCCACGGCGGCGGGCGGCGCCTCCTATTCTTTGCGCACACCCCCTGCCGACGAAGGAGTCCCCCAGGTGAGTAGGACGCTGGTCCTGGCCCCGGTCACCGGACGCGCGGTCGCGCTGGCCGACGTTCCCGATCCCGTCTTCTCCCAGGGCATGGTCGGCTACGGCGCCGCCGTCGATCCGCCCACCGAGATCATCGACGCCGTGGCGCCGGTGAGCGGCAAGATCCTCAAACTGCTGCCGCACGCCTTCGTGATCATGACCGCCGACAGCGTCGGTGTCCTGGTACACCTCGGCCTGGACACCGTGCAGCTGCACGGTGTCGGGTTCACCGCCCATGTCGCCGAGGGCGACACCGTCACCGCCGGCCAGGCGGTGATCACCTACGACGTGCCCGCCATCGTCGCCGCCGGATACAGCCCGGTCGTGCCGGTAGTCGTCATGGACGAACGTGAGCCCGGCAACGTCCTCCCGGCCGAGGCGGTCACCGCGGGCGCGCAAATCGAATCCGGCGCAGAGCTTTTCACGGCCAGCAAATAGGCACGTGCCATGGAAGTCATCATCGTCGAGGACCCGGCGGCCATCGGCGTGATCGGCGCCGAGGGCATCGAGGTCCTGCTGGCCCGTAAGCCCGCCGCCGTTCTCGGGTTGGCCACCGGCTCGTCGCCGCTGGCCATCTACGACGACCTGGTCGCGCGTTACGAGGCCGGACGGCTGTCGTTCGGCCGGGCCCGCGGGTTCACCCTGGACGAATACGTCGGCCTGCCCGCCGACCACCCGGAGCGCTACCGCACCGTGATCGACACCGTCTTCGTCTCCCGCGTCGACTTCGCCCCCGGCGCCGTGCAGGGCCCGGACGGGCTGGCCACCGACATTCCGGCTGCCTGCGCGCAGTACGAAGACGCGATCGCCGAGGCCGGCGGTGTCGATCTGCAGATCCTCGGCATCGGCACCGACGGCCACATCGGCTTCAACGAGCCGGGCTCCTCGCTCGCCTCCCGGACCCGGATCAAAACCCTGACCCGCCAGACCCGTATCGACAACGCCCGGTTCTTCGACGATGACATCGAGCAGGTGCCCACCCACTGCCTGACCCAGGGGCTGGGCACGATCATGGCCGCCCGGCACGTGATCCTGGTGGCGACCGGACGCAGCAAGGCCGAGGCCGTGCACCACCTGGTCGAGGGCTCGGTCAGCGCGATGTGGCCGGCGAGCATCCTGCAGCACCACCCCCATGTGACGGTGCTGCTCGACGGTGCGGCCGCCCGCCGGCTGCAACTCGCCGACTACTACCGGGAGACCTACCGCTCGAAACCGGACTGGCAGGGCATCTGAGGTGCTGCTGACCGCCGACACCATCGTCACCGGCTCCGAGCTGTTACGGCCCGGGTGGATCGAGGTCTCGCGGGACACCGTGGTCGCAGTGGGGTCCGGCGCAGCCAACCGTCGGGCCGACCACGACCTCGGCCTGGCCACCGTGGTGCCCGGCTTCGTCGACACCCACGTCCACGGCGGTGGCGGTGGCGCCTTCTCGTCGGCGGCCGGCGCGGAGACCGCCGCCGCTGTCGACTTCCACCTCAGGCACGGCACCACCACGCTGGTCGCCTCCCTGGTGACCGCCGCGCCGGCCGACCTGATCCGGCAGCTCGTGAACCTCACCGACGAGGTGCGGGCGGGCCGGATCACCGGCATCCACCTGGAGGGGCCCTGGCTGGCCGCCGCGCGGTGCGGCGCGCACGAACCGTCCCTGCTGCGCGACCCCGATCCCGCTGAGGTCGACGCCGTTCTCGCCGCGGGCTCCGGGCACATCCGCATGGTCACCGTCGCGCCGGAGCGGGCCGGCGCCCTGGACGCGATCGAGCGGATCGTGGCGGCGGGCGCGGTGGCGGCGGTGGGCCACACCGACGCAAGCTACGAGCAGACCCGCCTGGCGATCGCGGCCGGCGCCCGGGTGGGCACCCACCTGTTCAACGCGATGCGCCCGATCCATCACCGCGAGCCGGGTCCGGTGATCGCGCTGCTGGAGGACCCCCGGGTGACGGTTGAACTGATCGCCGACGGTGTGCACGTCGACGCCGCGCTGTACCGCTTCGCCAGCCGCAGCGCCGGTCCCGACCGGTTGTCGTTGGTGACCGATGCGATGGCCGCGGCCGGCCGGCCCGACGGGGCCTACCGGATCGGGCCGCTGGCCGTCGACGTGGTCGACGGGGTGGCGCGACTGGCGGGCACGCAGACCATCGCCGGGAGCACCGCGACCATGGACCGGTTGTTCCGGTTCGCCGTCGCCCACAGCCACCTGCCCCAGGAGGAGGCCTTGCTGCTGGCCGTCCGGCAGTCGTCGGTGAACCCGGCCCGGGCACTCGGGCTGCCGTCGCCGGTGCTGGCCGCCGGCGCGCGCGCCGACCTGGTGGTGCTGGACTCCGATCTGGTCGTCACCGGCGTCCTGCGCGCCGGGGAATGGGCGGTCGGGCCCCGCGGGTGAGGTTTCGGGGACCTAACGATTGCGTTGTGGCTCGGCATCATTGGTCGACCTCCCACCGAACGCGTGGTCAGGTGGAAGGGGTGATGTCCATCCATTCCCTGCGCCTGTCCGCCGCGACGGGCGCCCTCGCGCTGCTCGCCGTCGCGGTGCCGTCGGCTCTCGCCGCGCCCGCCAGTGACGGCCAGGGCTACCTCGACTCCACCGCGCGGTGCGCCAGCCCGTCCACCGCGGTGGCGTTCGGTAGCACCGAGTCCTCGCGCGTCGCGATCTGCAAGACCTCAGGCGGTCAACTGGAATACCGCGGGGTTCGGGTCCGCGACGGCGCGAAGTTGATCCTGTCCGCCTCCCAGTCCGCCGACGGCGCTTACGTCGCCGGCAACGACGGTGTCACCTACACCGTCACGTCCAGCGCACTGGTGGTCAAGGCCGGGCAGACGGTGCTGCGCACCGAGCCGTGGGTGGACTTCCACGGGTCGACGTCGTCGAAGGCGCCGACGACCACGCCGGGCCTGACGACGTCATCGGCGCCGACGTCATCGGTACCCTCGACCTCTTCGCCGCCGTCCGCCACTTCGGCGCCGGCGGCCACCCCCACCGTCACAACCCCAACTGTGACCACACCGCTGCCGCCGCCGTTGCCCGCCGAGGTGGGCGGTTCAGCGGGCCGGTAGCGGCCGAGGCCTCTTCGGCCTGCTTGCCCTGATCATCTTGCTGTCGCTGTCCGACCCGCGCGAGGAGTGACCGGGACTCAGCGGTCGTCGAAGTTGATCACCTTGCCGCGGTTGATCGACACCCAGTCGCGGGCCTCCAGGTAGGGCCGGAAGGTGTCGGCGATCACCGCCTCGTCGGCGGGTGTCTTCGGCCGCTGCAGCTCGTAGAGGTGCGGGAACTCGGTCCAGGCGACCACGGCGTCCCACAGCCGGACGGCCGCGTCCCCGGTCGGCGGGTCGACCAGAACCGGCCCGAACAGGCACTGCCCGTCCGGGAAGAACAGGGTCGGCACACCGTAGCCGGCCACCTCGACCACCCGGTTGTGGTCGGCCAGCACCTCGTCGCCGGTGGTCGGGTCGGCGATCGCCTGGTCGACGAGGTCGGGGTCGAAGCCGAGTTCCTCGAGCAGGTGCCGGGCCACCGACTTCTCGTGCGGCTTGTGGCCTTCGACGTGCAGCGCCCGGCCCGCGCGCTGATACCACGCCTCCACATCGCGCATCGAGCGGCGCCGCAGCAGCGCACCGATGCGCATCATCGACCAGCCGTAGGACCAGTCACGCTCCCACGGGTGTTTCTTGCCCGCCTGGCGGTTGATCTCCTCGAGGCTGAAGAAGCGCCAGTTCACCTGCACGCCGGTGAGGTCGCGGACCTCCCGGATCCACAGCGACGTCTGATAGGCGTACGGGCACATCACGTCGAAGTGGAAGTCGACGAACTCTGGGCGCCCGGTCACATCGTGAACCTGAGGTTGCGGGCGGCGCGTTCGCCGAGTTCGCCGTCGCCCTGCCAGCGCACCGCGCCGGAATCGATCTGGGCCTGGGGATCGATGCGGCCGCAGGCCAGCTGGATGAACGTCGTGGAGTCGGTGACGAGCGTGGCGTCCGGGTTGTCGAGGTGGTCGACCTGCTTGGCGCGGCCGTCGACGGCGACGTTGATGTCGCGGGTGATCGGGCCGGTCAGCCGGAAGGTCAGGCTCTTGCCGTCCGGCAGACCCACCTTCTTGCCGGCGATGTAGCCGATCGAACCCTCCACCTCGGCGAGCGCGAGTTCGGCGGCGATGCCGGTGTCGTCGGTCGTGCGGCCGAGCGCGGTGGTGATGTCTCGTTCATGGACCCAGAAGTCGAAGACCCGGATCGCCAGGAACCGCCCGTAGGTGCCGGGGCCGACGGGCATCCACGACGGGCGGTTCAGGTCGGCTTCGGTCAGTGCGCCCAAGTCGGCGCGGCGGCGGTCGTAGACCTCGTGCACCTTGTCGACGAGCACCGCGTTGTTGTCGGTACCGGCGAGGAACTCCGCGGCCCGCTCGAACGGCGGCGGGGTCTTGTCGTCGTCGGGCAGCCAGCCGGCCATGACGGCCTCGATGCTGCTGACGTGCTTGACGACGTCGCGGACATTCCAGTCCGGGCACAGCGACTGGACTTCCCAGTCGGCGTCACTGAAGCTGGCGCACAACGCCTCGAACCGCGCGTAGCAGCTCTCCAAGGCGGTGCGGATCTCCTCCAGGCTCCTGGCTTTCGGCATTCGTCGAAACTACTCCCAGCGTCGACATGCCGTCGGTCAACCCGCGGCGTTGGCCAGCAGCGGCGGGCAGATCCCCCCGGCGTCGGTGGCGAGTTCGAAATGCCACAGTTCGTTGGCGTAGATCTGGCACAGCCCGAACCGGGCGCCGTGCGCGATCAGCCACTGGTCCGCCCCGGTCCCGCCGACGTCGACAGCCTGACCCAGCACGTGCTTGGAGCCACCCGGCGTCTGGACGTACTGACGGGCGGCGGCCAGGCTGCCGTAAGTGGCCACGGCGTCGTCGAGCAGGCGTTCCTGGAATTCCGGGGACCGCCATCCCGACGTGATGGTCATGGTGATGCCGTCCGCGGCGGCCGCGGTGGTCGCCAGCTGGATCGCGCTCAGAAGGGCCGGGTCGAGCCGCCCGATCGCGGGGTTGTGCACGTCGAATGCCGTGACGGGCTGACCGTCGACGTTGGACCCGTCGCCCGGGACGGGCGTGGCCGGGTCGACGGCAACACCGTTGTCGGCGAGCATGATTCGCGGCGGCTGTGGCGGCGCCGTCGCGGCGCTGAGCGTGATCGCCGCGGTGGCGGCCACGCCGAGCAGTCCGGTGGTTACGACGGTGAGTTTGGGGCGCATGGTTCGGTCATTGTCCCCGGAACGCCGCCGCGGGGGCAAACCGCTCGCCGCGGTATCCGGTCTGTGGGGCAGGTGCGTGTGCCCGGCTACGAGCGACTCCCGGATAGCTGTCGGGTGGCCGCCGACGAACAGTCGCTCAAAGCCGGGCACGAGACGTCTCCCCTAACTCAGCCCCGGCGGGCGCGGACCGTCCACACCACCCGGTAGGAGCCGACGGCGGGCACCCAACCGAAGTCGCGCGAATCCGTTACCCCGGCCCCACCGGGATTGTCCGAGCGCGCCTCGAAGGTGGCTGCCCGCCCGTTGCCTGCCACCGCACCGACGCGCTTGACCAGCCAACGTGACGACGACCACGGATCGCGGAACACCCGCAACTGGCCCGGGCGGGGCCGGCCGCCGCGCACCGCCAACAGGCCGTCACCGGGGTGCAGGGTCGGCCGCATCGAGTCCTCGACCACCAGAAACCGGCGCACCAGTCGGCCGATCTTCGGTAGCCCAAGCCCATGGTTGCGCCCCATGGTCAAAGGGTAAGTTAGGCGCATGCTGCAACGACTTTTCGCCAACGCCACCGAAGCCCATGCCCACTGCGATCTGTACTGCGGCGTCTACGACCCCGCGCAGGCCAAGATCGAGGCGCTCTCCTGCCTGAAGACGCTCCAGAAGTACCACGACTCGGACGACGAGCATTTCAAGACCCGCGCCATCATCATCAAGGAGCAGCGCGCCGA
>JAGQTW010000201.1 GCA_020438785.1 Mycobacterium sp.
CAGCAGTTCAACCTGTTCCCGCACAAGAGCGTGCTGGACAACGTGACCCTCGGTCCCCGCAAGCTCAAACGGCTGTCGGCCGAGGAGGCCCGCGAACTCGCGCTGACCCAACTCGAGAAGGTCGGCCTGCGGCACAAGGCCGACGCCCGGCCGGGCACGCTGTCGGGCGGACAGCAGCAACGGGTCGCGATCGCCCGCGCCCTCGCGATGGCGCCGCAGGTGATGTTCTTCGACGAGGCCACCTCGGCGCTCGACCCCGAACTCGTCAAGGGGATCCTGGCGCTGATCGCCGAACTCGGCGCCGACGGCATGACGATGGTGGTGGTCACCCACGAGATGGGCTTCGCCCGGTCGACCGCCGACTCGGTGGTGTTCATGGACCACGGCACCGTGATCGAGTCCGGGCCGCCGGAGCAGATCTTCACCGCGGCACAGACCGACAGGCTGCAGCGGTTCCTCTCACAGGTGCTCTGACCTGGGCGGGCCCGAAATCGGAGTTCGCGGGCGCGACATGGCTCAACCCGCCAATTGACGCGGGAGCACAGGTTAGACTAGCGAACTATGATTGAGGCCGCCGAACCGCAGCTCGCCGACTTGTCGGCGGACCTGCAGCGGGTTCTCTCCAAGCTCTTCTCGGTGCTGCGCCGCGGCGACCATCGCGGCGCCGACGGCCCGGACCTCACCCTCGCCCAGTTGTCGATCCTGCTGACCCTGCTCGATCAGGGTCCGATCCGGATGACCGAGCTGGCCGCCCGCGAGCGGGTGCGCACCCCCACCACCACCGTGGCGATCCGCCGGCTGGAGAAGCTCGGCCTGGTCAAACGTTCCCGCGATCCCTCGGATCTGCGCGCCGTCCTGGTCGAGGTGACCCCCGAAGGCCTGTTGCGGCACCGCGAGGCGCTGGCCGTCCGGCGCGCCAATCTGGAGTCGATGCTCGGCAAGCTCACCGACGAGGAGCGCGACACCCTGGCCAGGGCGCTGGCCCCGCTGGAGCGCCTCGCCACCCAGTCCGAAAACCAGGACTAGCCAAGCCAATCCAAGACGGCCGCGGCGGTCCACGACTGCTGCATGCTGCCCAGCGGTTCCCCGGTGAACGGCTCGTAGTACTCGGCGAAAGTCCCGTCGCTGGCCTGGCGCAACCCTTCCCGGCGCAGCAGCAGCGAGCGCTCCGACCAGCCCCGCCGGGCGAAGGCCCAGGAGAACAGCCACGTCAGCACCGGCCACACCGGTCCCCGCCAGTATTCGCGCGGCCGGAAGTCCTTGGACACCGGCGACGTCGAGGGGATCAGCGCGAACTTCAGGTCCGGATGTCCGCAGAACCGCGGGCCCTCAAGGACTTTCAGTAGCGTGCGCTCCTGCTCGTGCGGCAGGCCGCCGCACAGCAGCGGCGCGAACTGGGCCGCGGTCTCGGTGGCGATCCACTTGCCGGCCCGGACGTCGAAATCCCTTGCTGCGCCGGTCCGCTCGTCGGTCGTCTCGACCACCCCGGCGCGGAACCGCTCGGCCCAGGCGTAGAGGTCCCGCACATCGGCGCGCGGGCGTTTGTAGTCCTCCCCGATGTTGGCCAGCACATCGCAGGCCACCGAGAAGATCGCCGAGACGAACACGTCCTCGACGGCGAAGCTCATCACCTTGGGCAGCAACTGGTCGTCGTAGCCGGCCGTCTTCATCTCCTCCAACAGCCACAGGTACCGGTCGTACTCGCCGTCGGTGGGGCGCTGGCTGGAATCGGTGATGATGCTGTTGTCCTCGCGCTGATACTCAGGGACATTGCCCGGAATCACGTTGGCGTACGGGGCATCCCAGCGTGGCGAGTTGTCCATGCCCGACTCCCACCCGTGGTACAGCGTGATCCGGCCATGGCCCTGCTGGTCGCGGCCCTCGGCCAGCCAGCGATGCCAGCGGACCAGATCGGGCCAGCGCCGGTCGAGGAACGCCTCGGCGACCGCGCGGGTGGAACGCCCGCGGGTGCGCGCCCGGTCGAGAATGCGTTGCACCGCGATGGCGTGTACCGGCGGCTGGGTGATACCCGAGGTGTGCCGGTGCCGTGGCGCGTGGGCGGCCAGCGCCGAGCACGCCCACCGCGCCGGGCCGGGGAAGTAGCCGTCCACCCCGTTGGCGAACACGATGTGCGGGATCATCCCGTTGGCCCACTGCGCCGACAGCAAGGTGTCGAGTTCGACCACGGCCCGCTCCACGCTCAGCGGTGCCAGGCCGACCGCGACGAACGCGGCGTCCCAGCTCCACATGTGCGGATAGAGCAGCGGCGCCGCCGAGGTCATCACGCCCAGGTCGTTGCCGCGAAGCAGGTAGGCCGCGCGGGCGGCGAGCTGCGTGGGGGCGAAGCTCGGGTCGAAGGCCACGCATTCATTGTGCGTTGCGCTGTCGCCGAACGCAGGTCGGTAGGGTGACGTCATGTCGACCGGCGGGCAGGACCGACGCACCGCGTTGATCACCGGAGCCAGTGGCGGCATCGGTGCGGCGATCGCCGCGGCTCTGGCACCCACCCACACCGTGCTGCTGGCCGGCCGTCCATCGGCGCGTCTGGACGCCGTCGCCGAACGGCTCGGCGCACCCACCTGGCCGCTGGACCTGACCGACCTCGACGGCATCGAGGCCGCGGCCGAGGTGCTCGCCGAACTCGACGTGCTGGTGCACAACGCCGGGGTGGCCTACGCGGGGCGCGTCGACGAATCGACCCCTGAGCAGTGGCGGGCATCCTTCGACGTCAACGTCACCGGTGCGGTGGCCCTCACGCTGGCGCTGCTGCCGGCGCTGCGGGCCGCGCGCGGACAGGTGGTGTTCATCAATTCGGGTGCGGGCATCAACGTTTCGCCCGGGCTGGCGGCGTACTCGGCAAGCAAGTTCGCGCTGAGGGCCTTCGCCGACTCGCTGCGCGCCGACGAGCCGCTGCTGCGGGTGACCAGCATCCATCCCGGCCGCGTCGACACCGAGATGCAGCGTGATCTGGTGGCCTACGAGGGCGGCGACTACGACCCGTCGCGCTTCCTGAGCGCCGAGACCGTCGCCCGGATCACCGCCGAGGCCGTCAACGCGCCCGACGACGCGCACGTACACGAGGTGATCGTCCGCCCGCGGCCGCGCCGCTAGGACCCCGAGCTCATCGAGCCGAGGTAGTAGGTCTCTTTCCCGGTGGGGTAGCCGCCGCCGTCGGTGGCGATGTGGACGTGGTCGTAGTGGTTGGCGGTCTCGTTGCCGTAGTCCGCCGTCCAGCTCGGCGCGCCGATACCCGGGTAGAAGCCCTGCCGCCAGATCACATGGAGCACTCCCCAGCGCTTGGCGTTGGCCAGCGCGAGCCCGGCGATCTCGTTGCCCAGCTCGATGCCTTCCTGGCTGTGGTAGTTGGGGATCATCACGTCGATGGCCAGCCCGTTGGGGTGCCACTTCAGCGGGTCCTGGCGGTAGCCGCCGATCGTGGTGATCTGCGGGTACAGCGTGCTGATGGCGCGGGCCACCCAGATGGTCTTGACCTGGAGGCCCTGTTCGGGGGTGATGCCGCGCGGGAGGGCCAGCTGGTAATCCTGTGCGGCGACCGGCGCGCTGGCCGCCAACAGGTCAGCCTGCGAGGCGGGGACGGGCTGCGGGGCCGCCGCCGGTGGCGCCATCGTCGGGGGCGCGGGGGCGGCTGCCTGCGCCTGGACGTGGGTCGGATGCTCGGTGCTCTGGACATAGATCACGGCGGCCGACAGCGTGACCGAGACCGCCAGCGCCAGCACGCGGCCCTTACCGCTGGCTAACCGCCGGACACCCATGAACGGCATGGTACGTGGGCCCGCCGGGGTGGGGCGGCGATCTCGGGCAACGCTTCCCCTCGCCGCTAGACCACCAGGTTCACCAGCCGGCCCGGCACGACGATCACCTTCTTCGGTTCCGCGCCGGCCAGAAAGGCCACCACCTTGTCGTCGGCCAACGCGGCGGCCTGCACGGTCGGGTTGTCGGCGTCGGCCGCGACGGTGATGTGCCCGCGAACCTTGCCGTTGACCTGGACCGGATATTCGACGGTGTCGGCGACCAGGTAACGGGGATCGGCCGACGGGAACGGGCCGTGCGCCAGCGAGGTGCCGTGGCCGAGCCGCTGCCAGAGTTCCTCGGCCAGGTGCGGGGCCAGGGGTGCGACCATCAACGCCAGCGGCTCCAACGCCGCCCGGGCGGTGATGCCCTCCTTGGTGAGGTGGTTGGTGTACTCGATGAGCTTGGCCGCCGCGGTGTTGTTACGCAGTGACGCGTAGTCGTCCGACACTCCGGCGATGGTGCGGTGCAGCAGCCGCAGCGTCTGCTCGTCCAGCTGCTCGTCCTCGGAAACCCTTGACTCGCCGGTGACTTCATCGACGAGCAGCCGCCACACCCGCTGCAGGAAGCGGTAGGCGCCCACCACGTCCTTGGTGGCCCACGGCCGCGAGGCCTCCAACGGGCCCATCGACATCTCGTAGACCCGCAGGGTGTCCGCGCCATAGTTCTCGCAGATCTCATCGGGAGAGATCGAGTTCTTCAGGCTCTTGCCGATCT
>JAGQTW010000202.1 GCA_020438785.1 Mycobacterium sp.
CGCCCGAGTCGACCAGGTAGATGCACGGCAGCCGGTTCTGGGCGGCGATCTCCTGGGCGCGCAGGTGCTTTTTGACCGTGATCGGGTAGTAGGTGCCGCCTTTGACCGTCGCGTCGTTGGCGACGATCATGCACTCCCGGCCCGATACCCGGCCGATGCCGGTGATGATGCCGGCCGCCGGGCAGTCGTCGTCGTACATGCCGTTGGCGGCCAGCGGCGCCACCTCCAGCAGCGGGCTGCCGGGGTCGAGCAGACCGTCGACCCGGTCGCGCGGCAGCAGCTTGCCGCGCTCGACGTGCCGCGCGCGGGCGCGCTCGGGTCCGCCGAGCGCCGCCTCGGCCAGCTTGGAGCGCAACTGCTCGACGAGGTGCACATGCGCCTCGCGGTTGGCTGCCGATGATGCCATCGTCGAAGTCCGTCCAGCCTGGAGTTAATGGCGACTAACTCGTGTTAGGTTAGTGAAGATTAACCCAAAGGTCCAGGCGCATCCTCGGAGGGTCGACGATGGCAGGCTCACCGCAACGCTCGCCGGACGGCGGGCGGGAGTCCGAGCTCCAGACCCGTCGCAGCAGGCAGAAGTCCGACCGGCGCTCGCAACTGCTGGCCGCCGCCGAGCGGTTGATGGCCGAGCGCGGCTTCCTCGCGGTTCGGCTGGAGGACATCGGCGCGGCCGCCGGTGTCAGCGGCCCCGCCATCTACCGGCACTTCCCGAACAAGGAGGCGCTCCTGGTCGAGTTGTTGGTCGGCATCAGCACCCGGCTGCTGGCCGGCGCCTCGGACGTTGTCACCGAGGCCCCCGACCCGGCCGCGGCGCTGAACGGACTGATCGAGTTTCACCTCGACTTCGCGCTGGGTGAGCCGGACCTGATCCGCATCCAGGATCGCGATCTGGCGCATCTGCCACTCGGCGCGCAGCGTCAGGTTCGGCGCGCCCAGCGGCGCTACGTCGAGATCTGGGTCGGCGTGCTGCGCGAACTGCATCCGCGACTCGACGAGGCCGACGCCCGGCTGATGGCGCACGCCGTGTTCGGCCTGCTCAATTCAACCCCTCACAGCATGAAGCCCCTGGCGGCCAGATCGGCCGACCAGGGGCGTTCACGCGATGTGTTGCGCGCGATGACGATTGCCGCACTCTCACCCGACGGCAATCGTAAACGCGCCGGTCAATACCAGTAACGCCTGCCGCCGACGGGACGGCCAACGGCGCCCAGCAGCCACAGCACGGCCCCGATCACCAGCAGGATGATGCCGATGGTCCACAGGATCTGGACCTTGAGCACGAATCCCAGGATGAGCAGGATTGCTCCGAGAACGATCATTCTTTCCTCCAAACATCCACTCGCTGAATTAATTTCATCCCACTACTGACTCGGTTGCGGCAGGTTGCAGCCCTGAACCTTCGGGTTGACGCCCGCGTAGTTCAGGGGTCCGGCCACCACCGTCAAGGCAATGGACCCGGCCGTCGCACAGTTGGTGTCGCTGTTGGAGAAGTAACCGCGCTGCCATGTCGCGATCACCCCGATCAGCAGCCATACGACGACGATCGTGCCGATGATTCCGCGGCCTGGCACCGTGAGCCTCCCTTGTCGTCCCCACTAGTTGGCGGAGGGGGTTTTACCCGGCCGAAAGTTTCCTAAACATCTGCTTTCGAGACTCCCGTGGACCGCCGCTAGGAGGCGCGGACTGCTGTGAAGGCGCTGGCCAGCCAGTTCGCCACTTCAGCGGCCAGGGTCTCGCGGTTCTCCCGCTTCGAAATCTCGTGGCCGTCATCGTCGAACAGCAGGTAGCGCACGGTGCGGCCGAGTCGGCGCAGCGCCTCGACGATCTGTTCGGATTCGGAGACCGGCACGTTGGTGTCGGTACCGCCGTGCACCACCAGAAGCGGAGCGGTCAGCTCTTCCACGCGTTGCAGCGGTGATAGCGCGTCGAGCAGATCGCGGTCGCTGATCGGGTGCCCGTACTTCGGGTGCGCCGCCGCCGCGATCCAGGCTTCGGTGGTGCGGTAGAAGGTGTTCAGATCGCTCATGCCGCAGATGCTGACGCCGGCGGCGAACAGCTCCGGGTGAAAGGTCAGGGCTGCCAACGTCAGGTAGCCGCCGTATGACCATCCTGCGCAGGCGATTCGGTGGGGTTCGGCGAAGCCGCGCTCGGAGAGGAATTTTGCGCAGTCCGCGACGTCGTCGATCGCGGCGAAACGCTTGTCCTTCTCGTCGCCGTGGGCGAATGCGCGGCCGAAGCCGCCGGAGCCCCGCACATTCGGTGCGAATACCGTAATGCCCATGTCGAGCAGGGGCGGGAACAGTTCGGTGTAACCGGGCCTGGACTGACCCTCCGGCCCACCGTGCAGAAACATCATGGCGCCCAACGGCTCAACGCCACCGTGCGGTCGGTACAGCCACCCGGTGACGGCCAGACCGTCCCGGGCGGCCACCGTTTCCAGCGTCGGTACCGATGTGACCGGACCGCGGCTGGGCCTGCGGTCGATGCGCTCCCACTCCCGCGTGCGCGGATCGACGAGTTCGACGGTGCGCGGCATGTCGGGGCCCTGGACCGTCATCGCCACCATCGATCCGCCGGCACTGATCGACAGTTCACCGGCGACCGGATTCGGCAGCGGGATGGGCTCGCTCAGGGTACCGTCGGCGTACTCGAGGACCTGTAATTCACTGCAGCCGTCGATATTCCACAACAACGCCACCGTCGAGAGGTCATCACTCACCGCGAACTCGTCGAGGTCGTAGCCGGGCCGCTCGGCGATGACGTGGTAGGCCACCCCGTCCGGCGTCGAGGTGACCTCCAGGAGCCTTGTGTGCGCCGCCCCGTTGTCACTGCGGATCAATGCGCGCACGTAGCCCTCGGCGGCATTCGGCCCGTAGGTGTGCGCCGGGTGGCACAGCGCGAAGTCCGTGCCGTCCGGGCCGCAGCGCAGTCGGCGTGGGCTGCGGTCGTCGAGAATCACCCCGGCGTCGGTCGTTGCCCCGGGATCGTAAGGCAGGAGGGCGATTTCGGTGAGGCCGCGCAGCATGATCAGGTCGCGGTACCCGCGTGGCCCGACCCGGATCAGCGCCGCACCCGCCCAGGCGTCGACCAGCCGGCCGCCGGAGCGTCGGTCCAGCACCACCAGGTGGCCGTCGACCGGATCGATCAGCGTGGACTGGCCGACACCGTCTTCACCGGTGAGGATGGCCGCCACCCGGGCCCCGTCCCACGCGATCAGCTCGGCGGTGCCCGCGTCCATGGCGTCGACGCGGCGGGCCAGCCGATCGTCGGGGTCGGTGGTGACCACCCAGATCTGGGTGCGCTCCGCGCCTTCCGGGGCGACCTCACACGCCAGCCAATGCCCTTCGGCGGAATGAACGACGCGGGTGACCGGCCCGTCGACCGGCAGTTCGACATCACGCGACGAACTGGCCCGCCGGCCCCGCAGGAAACGCTGGACGGCCCGCGGGTAACCGCCGTCGTCGACGAGATGGGCGAATGCCGTCGCATCGGGTGACAGCGAAGCCCCGTACGTCGCCCGTACCTCCCCGCTCACGCCACCCCAGCTTTCCCTCCGGCCGCCCCGCACGCGGCGTCGATGATCCGCTAACGCTGTTCACCGCCACCCCGCGCCGATAAACACCCCGGCCGCGGGCCAGCAACCACGTAATGCCGCGGCGAAGGTAGCCTGCAGGTCATGAGGTGGGTATGAACGATCCTCGACGACCGGAGTGGTCCGATCCGACGCAGGTGGCGGGCTACGGATACCCGCCGAACGTTGATCCGGCCTACTCGGGCCAGTACTACCAGCAGCCCTACTACGGCCAGAGCTACGGCCCACCGATGACCGAGCCGACCCAGCAGCTGCCGCCCTACTGGCAGCCGGGGGGCGGCTACCCACCCACCGAACCGCAGCCCCCGCCGCAGCCACCCAAGTCGCCGCGCTGGCTGTGGATCGCCGCCGCGATCGCGGTGCTGCTGGTGGTAGGGCTGGTGATCGCCCTGGTGATCGTCATGGGCTCCTCGAGGGAGTCGACGGTCGTGGCACCCCTGCCGTCGGCACCGGAACCCACGGCCACCACGTCGCGGCCCACCCCGACCACCACGCCGCGGATTCCCACCCGAACGACGACTGCGATGCCGTCGCCCACCACCACCGCACCGACCACTCCCCTGGTGCCGGGCGAGGCGCCGAGCCCGACCGGGACCGACACCGTCGTCTACAACGTCTCCGGCGACGGCCGCGCCATCAACATCACCTACGTCGACACCGGCGGGGTGATGCAGACCGAGTTCAACGTGATGCTGCCGTGGAGCAAGGAGGTCACGCTGAGTGCGCCGGCGAGGAGCTCGGCCAGCGTGGCGATCGTGAACGTCGGACGCGACGTGACGTGCAGCGTGTCGGTGAACGGGGTGCAGGTCCGCCAGCGCACCGGGCGCGGGCTGACGATCTGCACCGGCGCGGACTAGGCCCGACCGGGAACCCTGACGGCGAGCATCCCGGCCAGCCCGGCCGCCAGCACCACGCAGATCCCGATCAGGCCCGCGCGGTCGGCGTGGAAGAGGTCGACAAACAGGAAGAACAGCCAGGGCGCGAGAAACGCCACAGCGCGCCCGGTCATCGTGTACAGCCCGAACGCGACGCCCTCCTTGCCGTGGCCGGCCATCTGCAGCAGCAAGGTGCGGGCTGCCGACTGGGTGGGCCCCACGAACAGGCACAGCAGCAGCCCGCACACCCAGAACGCGACCGGACCCGACAGCGACAGCAGCGCGATGCCGACGACGATCATCGAGGCCAGCGACCCGACGATCACCGGCTTGCCGCCCACCCGGTCGTCGAGATGCCCGCCGACGACGGCACCGACGGCGGCCACCGTCGACGCGACGACACCGAAGATCAGCACATCGGACTGCGAGATGCCGTAGACGCTGACCCCCAGCACCGCACCGAACGCGAACACGCCGGCCAGCCCGTCCCGGAACACCGCGCTGACCAGGAGGTAGTAGACCAGGTTGCGGTCGCGCCGCCACTCCGTGCGTAGATCCGTCCACAGCCGTCGGTAGCCCCAGAGCAGGGTGACCGGCGGTGCGTCGGGCTCGGCGGCGGGCGCGAAGGTGTGAGCCGTGAGCAGCAGCGGCAGCGCGAACACGGCGAACCAGGCGGCCGTCAGCAACATCGCCGCGCGCACGTTGTGGCCGTCCGCCACCTCGACGCCGAACAGACCGCGGGTCGGTCCACTGCCGCCGATGAACCCGATGTAAACGAGCATCAGCAGCACGACGCTGCCGACGTAACCCGCCGCCCAGCCCAGCCCGGAGATCCGTCCGGATGTCTCCGGGGTGGACAGCTGGCGCAGCATCGCGTTGTAAGGAACGCTCGCCAGATCGCTACAGGCCGCCGTGAATGCGAGCAGCGCCAGCCCGGCCACCAGGTACCCGGGGTCGGCACGGATCAGGCTGGCCGCGGCGGTGGACAGGACGGCAAGGCCGGTCAGCGTGGTCAATGCGACCCGCCGCCGATGCGGCGCCTGCACCAGCACACCGGTGAGCGGGGCGAGCACGGCGACGGTCACGCCCGCAATGGCCAGCGCCCGCCCCAGTTGGCTGGCCGGTGACGCACCGCCCGACAGGCCATGGCCGACGGTACCGGTGAGATAGACCGAGAATACGAAGGTGACGACGATGGCGTTCAGTCCGGTGGAACCGCAGTCCCACAGCGCCCACGCCACGACCTTGGACCGCCCGGCGGGTGGCGAACCCGGCCGGGGGCTGCTCATGTCGGCCAGAGTATCGACCCCCTTACGATTGCCGCATGCCAGTTCCCGCCCCATCCCCGGACGGTCGGGCCGTCGTCACCGGTGCCTCCCAGGGCATCGGTGAAGCGTTGGCCACCGAACTCGCCGCCCGCGGCCACCACCTGATCGTCACGGCGCGGCGCACCGAGGTTCTCGAGGAGCTGGCGACCAGGCTGGCCGGACGCTACGGCGTGACCGTGGAGGTGCGTGGCGTCGACCTCGCCGATCCGGCCGAACGGACCGAGCTGGCCGACGAACTGGCCGGCCGGGAGATCTCGGTCCTGTGCGCCAACGCGGGCACCGCGACGTTCGGCCCGGTGGCCAAGCTCGACCCGGCGGCCGAGAAGGCCCAGGTTCAGCTCAACGTGCTCGGCGTCCACGATCTGGTGCTCGCGGTGTTGCCGGGGATGGCCGCGCGCCGGGCCGGCGGGATCCTGATCTCGGGCTCAGCGGCGGGCAACTCCCCGATCCCCAACAACGCGACGTACGCGGCGACCAAGGCGTTCGCCAACACCTTCAGCGAGTCCCTGCGCGGTGAGCTGAAGGACTCCGGTGTCCACGTCACGCTGCTGGCGCCGGGACCGGTCCGCACCGAACTGCCCGACCCGGCCGAGCAGTCGCTGGTCGAGCGGTTGATCCCGGATTTTCTATGGATCGACACCGAGTACACGGCGCGCATCTCGCTGGATGGCATGGAGCGCAACAAGATGCGGGTGGTGCCGGGGGTGACGTCGAAGGCGATGTCGGTGGCCAGCGGGTACGCACCGCGTGCGATCGTCACACCGATCGTCGGCGCGGTGTACAAGAAACTGGGCGGCGATTAGCGCCTAGCGCCTCCGGTGCCCGATGTCGGCGCCTAGCGCCTCCGGCGGCCCGTCCCGAAGATGCTCCGGGTGATCTCCCGCCCGATGACCGTGCCGGCCGAGCGCATCGCACTCTTGAACGCCGGGTTGTCCATCATCTGCTCGAGCATGCTCGGCTCGGCCTTCTCCACCGGCTTGGGCATCGGCGGCAGCTCGATCCCGTCGGGCAGCAGCGGCGGCAGATCGACGGCGTCCTCCGGCGCCGGCGCCAGCTTGGCGGCCAGCATCTCGTAGGCCGATTCCCGGTCGACGGTCTGTCCGTACTTCAGGAACAGCGGGCTCGCCTGAGCCACGGCCTTGATGTAGTCCGGGCCGATGGTGTCCATCAGCGATCGCGGCGCCCGCAGCCGCGTCCACGCCACCGGGGTCGGCGCACCGCGCTCGGAGAGCACGGTGACGATCGCCTCGCCGATCCCCAGCGACGTGAGGTCGGTCGCCAGGTCGTAGAACTGCGTCTTGGGGTAGGTGCGCACCGTCTTGGACAGCGCCTTCTGGTCATCCGGGGTGAAGGCGCGCAACGCGTGCTGGATGCGCGCACCCAACTGGGAGAGCACCTCGTTGGGCACGTCGGTGGGCAACTGGGTGCCGAAGAACACGCCGACGCCCTTCGAGCGGAT
>JAGQTW010000203.1 GCA_020438785.1 Mycobacterium sp.
GGCCAGCGCCAGCATGGTGTCGCCGTGGCCCTCGGTCATCTCGGTGAGCGCCTGGGTCAGGTGCCGCCACAGGTTGGGCGAGTACAACGCCATGATGGTGCCGACGATGGCGTCGCTGTAGCCGAGGCCGCGCGGGTCGGCCGTTCGCATCGGCTGGTCCACCAGCGGGTCGACCAGGTCGCGGTAGGCCTCGACGGCCTTGGCCGGGTCGGTGCCCAGCGGGCAGGTCGGATCCTCGGCGCAGTCGGCGGCGTAGTCGTTGAACGCCTGCTGGAACGCCGCCGCCTGGGCCAGGTCGGCCTTGATCGGGTCGGCGTTGGGATCCACGGCGCCGTCCAGGATCATGCCGCGGACCTTGTCCGGATACGCCTCGGCGTAGGCCGCGCCGATCCGGGTGCCGTAGGAGTAGCCGAGGTAGGTCAGCTTGTCGTCGCCGACGGCCGCCCGCAGCGCGTCCAGGTCCTTGGCCACGTTGCTGGTGCCGACGTTCTTCAGGAAGTCCTTGCCCATCTTGTCGATGCAGCGCTGGATGAACGCCTTGGTCTGGCCCTCGATGTGCTCCACACCCGCGGGGCTGTAGTCGACCTGCGGGTCGGCCCGGATCCGGTCGTTGTCCGCATCGGAGTTGCACCACACCGCCGGGGTGGAGGCGCCCACCCCGCGCGGGTCGAAGCCGACCAGGTCGAACCGCTTGCGGACCTCGGCGGGCAGGTTCCCGACGATGCTGGTGGCGGCCTCGATGCCGGACTCCCCCGGGCCGCCGGGGTTGAGGATCAGCGAGCCGGTCTTCTCGCCGGTGGCGGGGAACCGGATCAGCGCCAGGGTGGCGACGTCGCCGTCGGGCTTGGCGTAGTCGACCGGGACGCCGATCTGTCCGCATTGCGCGCCGGCCGGAATGGGCAGTGCGTTACCCCCGCCGCCGCCCGCCGTCCGGCACGGGCCCCAGGTGACCGGCTGCCCGACCTTGGGCTCGGCGATCACCGCCGTTCCCGACACCGTCGTGCTGCACCCGGCGCCGGTGACGGTCAGCGCGACGACGGCAGGAAGCACCAACGCGGTGCGGACGGCCCGACGGCCCGGGGACAACCTCATGGCCAACATGCTGCCATGGTCGGTGACGGGGACCGGCGCAGCGACCCGCGCCCGCGTGTGGCGGCTCAGCGGCAGGCCGCCAGGAGTTCCTTCATCCCGACGGCGAAGTCGTCGGCCATGTCCCACAGGTCGGGCAACAGCTCCGGACACGAGATCAGCCCGACGTCGAGTTTGCCGTTCAGCGACATCACGGTGATGTTGAGCCCGGAGCCGTGGAAGATCGGCCCGAGCGGGTACATCGAGGCGACTTCGGCGCCCAGGAAGTACAGCGGAATCTGCGGCCCCGGCACGTTGGACACCACGAGGTTGTGCACCGGCCGCGACTCCGTCAGCCGGCTTCTGGCGTACACCCGCATCGCCACGCCGAAGACCGCCGGCCCGGCGAACTGGCTCCAGTCCTGCAGCAGTGTGGCGCCGATCGCCGTGCTGTGTTCCTTGGCGGTGTCGTTGGCCTCGGCGATCGCCGCCAGCCGCTCGGCCGGATCGTCGATCTGGGTCTCCAGCCGGGAGAACATGCCCGACACCTGGTTGCGGCCGGGCCGATCCGACCGGTCGTGCACCGACACCGGCACCATGGCGACCAGCGAGGAGTCCGGTAGTTCGCCGCGGTCGATCAGGAACTGGCGCAGCACCCCGGACACCAGGGCCATCACCACGTCGTTGACCTTGACGCCGAAGTGGTTCTTGACCGTCTTGATGTCCTCGAAGTCCAGCTCGGCGAAGGCGACGTTGCGATGGGCGGTGATGCTGGCGTTGAACGGGGTCTGCGGCGCGGCGAACGGTGCGGCCATCGCGCGTCCCCCCGCGGCCCGGCGCACGGTGTCGACCACGGTCGACACCGTGGCGGGCAGCACGCTGGTGGCCAGGGTCAGCGGCCGGGTGGCGAAGCGGCCCAGACCGCCGAGGGCGATCCGCAACGGGTTGGCGTCGCCGCCGCCGGCCACCGGCTCGGGCGGGGCGGCGTCGGGCTCGGTGGTGCACAGCTGCGACATCAGGTTGGCGCCGGTGACACCGTCGACCGCGGCGTGGTGCACCTTGGTCAGCACCGCCAGCCGGCCGCCCTTGCGGGCGTCGGTGCCCGCAACGCCCTCGATCACCCACATCTCCCACAGCGGGTGGCGGCGATCCAGCGGCAGGGAGGCCAGGTGCCCGCAGATCTCACCGAGCTCGATCCGGCCGCCGGGGGCGGGCAGGCCAATGCGGTGCAGGTGGCGGTCGATCTCGAAGTCCTCGTCCTCCACCCACACCGGGTGGTCGAGGTTGAGGAAGCTGTTCGCCAGCTTCTCCCGGAAGTTGGGAATCGCCTTGATTCGCTGGGCCAGCGAGTCGCGCAGCCGGTCGAAGGTGTAGCCGCCGGGGATGGTCGAGGCGTCCAGCTCCAGGACCGAGCACACATGCAAAGGCTGTGAAGGGGTTTCGAGATAGAGGAAGCTTGCGTCGAGACCGCTGAGCCGTTGCAGATGTTGCACCATTCCGCGATGGTATGTCCGCGCTCGGGGGGCCGAGCCGGTTTGCCCACAACCCGCCCACTCGCCGCAATACCGGGTGTGAGCAAGTCCACTCCACTTCCCGTTCACCTTTGCTGGTCAGGGTGGCAGACTGGACTGGTCAACGAACCCGGGGACCCGGATGGGCCACGAGGATCGACACAACATCATCAAGGGACAACGATGTCTGATCAGACTGTTTACGGTGGCTGTGGCGCGCCTTCGCCCGCTCGCACCAAGGTCCGCACCCATCACCTGCTGAAGTGGAAGACCGAGGGCCACAAGTGGGCCATGCTGACGGCCTACGACTTCTCCACCGCCCGCGCCTTCGACGAGGCCGGCATCCCGGTTTTGCTGGTCGGCGATTCCGCCGCCAACGTGGTCTACGGCTACGACACCACCGTGCCGATCTCGGTCGACGAACTGATCCCGCTGGTCCGCGGCGTGGTGCGCGGCGCCCCGCACGCGCTGGTGGTGGCCGACCTGCCGTTCGGCAGCTACGAGGGAGGCCCCGCCCAGGCCCTCGCGACGGCCACGCGGTTCCTCAAGGAGACCGGCGCGCACGCCGTCAAGCTCGAGGGCGGTGAGCGGGTGGCCGAGCAGATCGCCACCCTGACCGCCGCCGGCATCCCGGTGATGGCCCACATCGGCTTCACCCCGCAGAGCGTCAACAGCCTGGGCGGCTTCCGGGTCCAGGGCCGCGGCGACGCCGCCGAGCAGACCATCCACGACGCGATCGCCGTCGCCGAGGCCGGTGCGTTCGCGGTCGTGATGGAGATGGTGCCCGCGGAGCTGGCCACCCAGATCACCGGCAAGCTGACCGTCCCGACCGTCGGCATCGGCGCCGGGCCCAACTGCGACGCCCAGGTGCTGGTCTGGCAGGACATGGCCGGGCTCACCAGTGGCAAGACCGCCAAGTTCGTCAAGCGTTTCGGCGATGTCGGTAGCGAATTGCGCCGGGCCGCAACGCAATACGCCGACGAGGTGGCAAGCGGCGCGTTCCCGGCCGAGGAGCACAGCTTCTAGGGGCTAGCCGAACTTCGGGGCGCGCTTGGTCAGGAACGCCTCGATGCCCTCGCGGCCGTCCGCACTGTCGGCGCACGCCGCGATCAGCCTGCCCTCCAGCTCCATCTGCTCCTCGAGGCCGCTGCCGAACGACGCCAGCATCAGCTTCTTCACCGCGCCGCTGGAACCCTTTGCCGCAGAAGCCAACTGCTCCGCCAGCTCCTCGGTCTTGGCCGCCAGTTCGGCGGCGGGCACCACGGCGGTGACCAGACCCCAGTCGGCGGCCTCGGCCGCGCTCAGCGTGCGGTTGGTCAGCATCAGCTCCTGGGTTCGGCGGACGCCGACCAGCCGGGGCAGGTAGTACGACGAGCTGCCGTCGGGGCTCAGCCCGGCCCTGGTGTAGGCCATCGTGAACGATGCCGAGTCGGCGGCCAGCACCAGGTCACCGGCGATCGCCAGGCTGAATCCGGCCCCGGCGGCCACGCCGTTGACCGCGGTGATCAACACCGCATCCATCCGGGAGAACGTCGAGATGGCCCGGTGCAGGTCGTCGGCGATGCCCTTGACGAAGGGGCCGGGGCCCAGCGGCGAGGCCGCCATGGCCTTGAGGTCTCCCCCGGCGCAGAAGAACCGGCCGGCCCCGGTCAACACCACGACCTTGGTGGCGGCGGTGTCGCAGCGCCGGGCGACCTGCGCGAGTTCGGCGGTCATGACGTCGTTCATGCCATTGGCGGCATCGGGGCGGTTCAGCACGATCCGCGCGATCGGGCCGGCCTGCTCGAAGGTCAGGGTCTGGTATTCGCTCACGGCCGCAACGTTATCCGGTGGCCGCGCCCGGTGATTCAGTCGGTGGGGTGACGGTGGCCGAGGACTCCCGCCAGATACTCGGCGCGGCACGCCCGCCGGGCCAGCTTGCCGCTGGTGGTGCGTGGGATGGCGCCGGCGGCGACCATCTGCACATCGGCGATGGGCAGGGCATGGCGACGGGACACCGCGGCCCGGATCGCCTCGACCACCGGCCCCGGCTCGGCCTTGCCGGCACCCGGCGCCCGCTCGGCGACGATCACCAACCGCTCCCCCGAGCCGGTGCCGGTGCCGCCCGCCGACGCGGGCAACTCCTGGGCCGAGACGGAGAACGCCGCGACGAACCCGGCCCGCACCGCGTCGGAGGCCTCGGCCGCGGTGGCCTCGATGTCCTGCGGGTAGTGGTTGCGGCCGTCGACGATCACCAGGTCCTTGATGCGGCCGGTGATGAACAGTTCCCCGTCGAGGTACACGCCCATGTCGCCGGTGCGGAACCAGGTGGCCTCCGGCGGCACACCCTCGGCGTGGCTGCCGTGCTCGAGGCGCACCTGCAGCTTGTTCTGGAAGGACAGTTCGGTTTCGCGCTCCCGCCCCCAGTAACCGCGTCCGATGTTGTCGCCGTGCAGCCAGATCTCGCCGACCCCGCCGTCGGGGAGTTCGGCCTCGGTGACCGGATCGATGATCACGGCCCACTGGCTGCACGAGACGCGGCCGCACGACACGTGCGGGACGGCGTTCGGGGCGTCCGGCGAGACGGTGACCGCGCGGCCCAGGGCCAGCTCGTCGAGGTCCAGGTAGACGGCGCGGGCCTCGGCCTGCGGGCCGATGGTCGAGACGAACAGGGTGGCCTCGGCCATGCCGTAGGACGGCTTGATGGCCGTGCGCGGCAACCCGTACGGGGCGAATGCCTCGTTGAATTTCTCGATCGACTTGATGTTCACCGGCTCGGAGCCGTTGATCAGGCCGGCGACGTTGCTGAGGTCGACGTCCTCGCCCGTGGGCGGCAGGCCACGCTGGGCGGCCAGTTCGAACGCGAAGTTCGGCGCCGCGGCGAAGGTACGGCCCCGTTTCGCCTCGACCGACAGCTCCTTGATCCAGCGGTGCGGGCGTCGCACGAACGCCGTCGGCGACATCAGCGTGAGGTACGCGCCGAAGATGGCCGGAAACATGATCATCAGCAGGCCCATGTCGTGGAACAGCGGGAGCCAGCTGACGCTGGCGACGTCGAAGTCCAGGCCGACCGAGATCACCATCTGCACGACGTTGGTGCACACGGCCCGGTGGGTGATCTCCACGCCGGCGGGGACACGTGTCGAGCCCGACGTGTACTGCAGGTAGGCGATGCCGTCGCTCTTGAGCTCGGCGGGCACGAAGGTCGCGCCGACCGCATCCGGGACGGCGTCGATGGCGAGCACGCGGGGCCGCCGGTTTCGCGGGAGCTTACGCAGGAAGCCCTGCACATCCTCGGCGGCCGAGGTGGTGGTCAGCACGACCGTCGGGAGCGCATCCGACAGCACGGCCTCGAGCCGCTCGGCGTGGCCGGGCAGTTCCGGCGCGAACAGCGGGACGGCGATGTTGCCGGCATGGATGGCGGCGAAGAAGCCGACCACGTAGTCGACGCCCTGGGGCGCCAGGATCGCGACCCGGTCACCGGGCCGGGTGACCTGTTGCAGCCGCGCACCAACCGCGCGCAGCTTGATCCCTAGCTGTTGCCAGGTCAGCTCGACGGGGCGGCCGGCCGCATCGTGCTCGTAGTCCAGGTAGCGGTAGGACGCCGTGTCGCCGAGCTCCGCGATGTTGCGGTCCAGGAACGAGGTGATCGTCACATCGGGCGGGAGGACGATGTTGCCCGCGGCATCCAGGTAGTCCTCGAGTTTCAGTCGGGACCCCGGCCCAGCGCTGGCATCCGGTCCGCGATTCATAAGTGAATCCTAAGAGCTCCCGTTTGATTGCCGCGGCAAGGGGTCGTGCGGCGCGGTTTAATTTACACGTCCGTGACCGCTTTGCGGTGGGACCAACGCCGACAGCGACGTCGTGTTCACTTGGTTGTGCTAACCCTGTGCGCAGTGCGCGTACGTGTGGAACTCGCGGGACGAAGGTGGGGATGGCTGCCAAATCGGCAAAGGGAAACCGGCACGTCGAGGTGGAACGCAAGTTCGACGTCCCGCCGGGCACCGTGTTCCCGTCGTTCGACGGCTTCTCCGCGGTCGCGCGGGTGGAGCGGCTGCCGTCGCACTCGCTCGACGCGATCTATTTCGACACGCCGAAGCACGACCTGGCCGTCCACCGGGTGACGCTGCGCCGCCGCACCGGCGGTCCCGACGCGGGCTGGCACCTCAAACTGCCCGCGGGCCCGGATTCCCGGACCGAGGTGCACGCGCCGCTGGACGCCGATTCACCCGAACAACCCCCCGAACAGCTGGTGGACATCGTCCTGGCCATCGTTCGGGACCGCCCGCTGGCCCCGGTTGCCCGCATCACGACGACCCGCAGCGTGGTGATGCTGCACGGCGCGGACGGCGCCGGGCTGGCGGAGTTCTGTGATGACGAGGTCAGGGCCTGGGCGATCGCCGACGGCGGGCACCAGGACGAACAGCAGTGGCACGAGTGGGAGCTCGAGCTGGTCGACGGCTCGGTCGACGGCGGGGCCGCGCTGCTGGATCGGCTCGGTAACCGGCTACTCGACGCCGGGGCGACGCCGGCCGGGCACGGGTCGAAGCTGGCCAAGGTGCTCGACGCGGCGGTGGCCGCGCCGCCCGATACCCCGGAACCGCCCGCGGACCCGGTGCATCGCGCCGTCGCCGAACAGGTGGCCGAGCTGCTCGAGTGGGACCGCGCGGTGCGGGCCGACGTCTACGACTCGGTGCACCAGATGCGGGTCACCACCCGCAAGATCCGCAGCCTGCTGCAGGCCTCCGAGGACGCGTTCGGGCTGACCGATGACGCCTGGGTGCTCGACGAGCTGCGCCAGCTGGCCAGTGTGCTGGGCATCGCCCGGGATGCGGAGGTGCTGGCCGAGCGCTACCAGCGCGCGCTGGACGCCCTGCCCGCCGAGTTGGTGCGCGGCCCGGTGCGGGAGCGGCTGGTCGAGGGGGCCAACCGCCGCTACCAGGCCGGCCTGCGCCGGTCCCTGGCCGCCATGCGCTCGCAGCGGTATTTCCGGTTGCTCGACGCCCTGGAGGGGCTGGTGTTCGCGCAGCCCCTGGACACCACCCCCGGCGCCGAGCCGCACCGGGTGAGCATCGACTCGGCCTACAAGCGCATCCGCAAGGCGGCCAAGTCGGCGGAGCAGGCGGTCGAGGAACACAAGGACGAGGCGCTGCACCGGATCCGCAAGGGCGCCAAGCGCCTTCGCTATGTGGCCGCGGCCACCGGCGAGTCCAAGGTCTCGGAGCGCGCCAAGGTCATCCAGACGCTGCTGGGCGATCACCAGGACAGCGTGGTCAGCCGGGCCCACCTCAGCCAGCAGGCCGAGGCCGCCCACCTCGCCGGTGAGGACACCTTCACCTACGGCCTGCTCTACCAACAGGAGGAGGACCTCGCGGACCGGTGCCGCGGGGCGGTCGACGACGCACTGGCCGCGTTGCAGAAGAGCGTGCGCAAGGCCCATTAGCGGGGCGGGCGAGCTGGCCTGTAAGCCGGATTCTGTTCCTCACCGCCTGTCCGGCAGCGAGGCGGCGACCATCCATCTGGACACACCGTCGCCGGGTGCCTCAAGCGGCCTACCCGCAGACTCGGGCGAGCAGCCCTCCAACGCCTGCGCTGCCGCGCGCCCCCGCGCGACATTCTTGGCCTTGCTTCGGGTGGGGTTTGCCTAGCCGCTCCGGTCACCCGGAACGCTGGTGCGCTCTTACCGCACCGTTTCACCCTTACCACCGCATCACCCGAGGGGTCCGCAGTGGCGGTCTGATTTCTGTGGCACTTTCCCGCGAGTCACCTCGGATTGCCG
>JAGQTW010000013.1 GCA_020438785.1 Mycobacterium sp.
ACGGCATCGCCGACCGGGTGCTGCATCTCGAAGACGGCAAGCTGCTCAGTACCGTTGGCTGAGGGCGCGATCAGCCTCAGCGCGGATCCGGGCGACCCTGCGGTTCATGGCCTTACGCATGACCTGACTGTAGAGCCACCTCTTGAGGCCACGGGCATTCACGCCGTGCGCACGGTAGAACGAGTCCGGGTCGTCGTAGACGCCGAACTCCTGATCGATGCCCGTTGCCTGCACCACGGTGTCCGTTCCCCGCCACTCGATGGGAGGGTCCGCCAGGTTGTCGGTGCCGACGCCATAGCCCAGGAATGGTCCTGAGCAACCGGTGTGTGCCCGCACACCGGACAGGTACGCTGCGTCGAGGATCACCCCCTCCAAGCCCACCCAGCGACCGCCGACGAGCACCTCGGCCCAGGTGTGGATGATGCTGGCGGGCGCGAACCAGTAGAGTGGGCGGACCATGACGCCGTGCTGGAGTTCCTTGTCGATGGTGGATCCGTGGAGGCGGCATCCGACGCCGCTGCCGCGCAACAGTGCCATCAGCAGTGTCGTCTTGGTGTTGCACTGCCCATATCCGTCGGCGAGCACTGCTGATGCCGGCAGGTCGTCGGAACTGTTGTAACCGAACGGAATCTCGTCGCGCACGAAGTCGTAGACGGCGCCGATTCGTTCGTGCTCGGGCACTGTTTCCCAGTTGTGGCGCGCCAGGATCTCCCGCAGCCGGGGATTGTCGAAGTCCAACAGGGCCGTCGGTCTCAGATAACGGCTATCCACGGCGGCGAGCTTACCCGCGAATCTCCGCGATAAGTGCGGAACTTTCTGATCGACCGACCCGACTCTTGTTGTGGCGGCGGGAATCTCCGTGGCCGATTCGGCATGCGGGTGCAGGAGGTTAGGTGGACGCGGTGAGCGTGGTGAAGGCACCCGGCGAGGTGCCCCGTACACCCGGTGTCGCGGTGCGCAACCTCGTCGGCGAGCGCACCCGTTTCGCGCTGTCGGTCGCCGGGGTCGGTTTTGCGGTGCTGCTGGTGTTGGTGATGGCTGGAATCTTCGTGGGGACGATCAATCAGGTCACCACCTACATCGACCATTCCCGAAACGCGGTGTGGGTAACCCAACCCGGGGTGTCGCAGATGTTCCGCGCCGTGTCGTGGCTGTCGGCCGATGACAGGCAGCGTCTGCTGTCCCTACCCGAGGTCGGCTCCGCCGATCCGATCCTGGGTCAGCCGTCGGACTTCGTCCACGACGGCGAGCAGACGGCCTACTTCGTGCTCGGCTACGACACTGCCACCGGAGTTGGCGGACCGTGGGCGATGGCCGAGGGCCGTGCCGTCGCCGGGCCCGGCGAGGTCGTGCTCGATCGGATTCTGGCCCGCAAGAACGGGGTACGCGTGGGCGACTCCGTCGAGATCGTCGACGGCAGATTCACCGTCGTAGGACTGTCCGACCAGACGGCGGCCCTCGGCAACTTCTACGCATTCGTCTCGTTGCCCGATGCGGCGCGACTTCTGCGTGCGGGTAACCGGTTCTCCTACTTCCTGGTTCAGCCCAGGCCCGGCTACACCCCGGAACAGGCGGCGGCGGCCATTCGCCAGTCATTGCCCGGCATGGACGCCATGACCTCGGCGGAATTTGCCCACAACAGCCGCGACATCATCATTTCGATGGTCGGAAGGCCACTCAAGGCGATGATCGCCATCTCCACGCTGGTGGGCGTGGTGTTGGTAGGCCTCGTCGTGTGGACACTCACGGTCGAGCAGTCGGCCGACTTCGGGGTGTTGCGGGCCCTCGGAGTGCGACCGATCCAATTGTGTCGCATCGTCTTAGCCCAGGCCGCTCTGGTGGCCGCGGCGGGCTTCGTGCTCGGCGCCGCGATCGCCTACGGCGCGCAATTCCTCATCAGTGAGCGGATGGGCGACGTCACGGTGGCGATCACGCCGGCGATGTTGGCCGCGATGGCCGCCGCCACCGCCGTGATGGCCGCACTGGGCTCACTGCTGCCGTTGCGGCGCGTTGTCCGTATCGATCCCGCCGTTGCTTTCCGGCACTGAGGACGTTTCGATGACCGAGATCCCCGAGTCCGCAGACGTCGTGACGGCCATCCGTGACGGGCTGACCAGACTCCTGCCGCCCGAAGATCTCGCACAGGTGGATCTGTCGGGCCTCGACGAGCGCACCGCGATGCTGAGTCTGCCGGTGGACTCAGCGGTCCTGATGGCACTGATGAACGAGCTCGAGGAGACCTTCAACGTCTACATCGACGAGGAGGTGGCCTTCTCATTCGAATCGGTCGGTGATGTCTCCGATTACATCCGGCAACGCCTGACTGCGAAAGCACATCGGCTGGACGGCCCGTGAGCGTCTTCTCGCCAGCTGTCCGGCGGCACGTCGAAGCTAATGCCCCGGCCCTCCTAAGCGGCGCGATCGACTATCCGACCATGCTCGGACGGGGTCTCCCGCAAATCGACTTCTACGACAGCCGTCGGCACCTCGCCACGTTGCCGGGCGCTGCTTTGGCTGCAAACGTGGCCAGCCGGGCGGGTGCACTTGCTACCCGCGGGCTGGTCCATGGCGACCGGATCGTGTTGGTGGCCAGCAACACCGAGGACTACCTCGCAACGCTGTTGGCGGCATTGGCTATCGGCGCTGTCCCGTGCGCGGTCGCTCCGCCGCCGACACCGTCTCGCGAGGAATCGGCGGGTGTGCAACATCTTCGGGCAGCGATCCATGTCATCGCACCGAAAATGGTGCTCGCCCCCGCGCGGAGCGCGGTGCCGCACTGTGCCATGGTGTGCTACGAGGAACTCCAAGGCGCTCCCGAGCTTCCGATTCCGCAAGGGCCAGCCCCGAAGCCGGCGGAGGCCCACCATATTCAACTCACCTCGGGTTCGACGTCCGCACCCAAGGCGGTCCTCCTTTCCCATGGCAACGTGGCGCACAACATTGCTACGGTCAGTCACGGGATGGCGACGGCTCGCGGTGGCGACCGACTGTTCAGCTGGCTGCCGATGTACCACGACATGGGCTTCATCCAAGTACTGGGCGCGCTGATCTACGGCGCTCGCATCGGACTGATGACCCCGTTTGGCTTTCTGCGCGATCCGCTCTCGTGGGTTCGCAACATGACGCACCACCGGTCCAGCGTTACCGCCGGGCCTACCTTCGCCTACCGCGCTACGGCCGATTCCCTGGAGCGGTCGAGTGGCGCTCGCGGTGTGATCGATCTCTCCGATTTGCGATGTGCCTACATCGGAGCGGAGCCGATCGCATATTCAACGCTTCGCAGTTTCACCGATAGCTTTACACCGTGGGGGCTTCGTTCCGATGTGCTAGTTCCCTCCTACGGAATGGCCGAGTCGGTGCTGGCCACGACCGTCGCCATCCGAGCGGCGCCGGAAGGGCCGGGAAACTTCGGCCGCGTGAAGACTCTGCGCACTGCCGGTACCGGCTCGCCAATGGTCTCGTGCGGACCACCGATCGACGGGATGCGCCTTCGTGTAGTCGACTCCAGCGGCCACGAGGTGGATGCCGGTCTGGTTGGCGAGATCCAGATCAGCGGCGCATCAGTGATGGCCGGCTACCTCTCGGCCGAGGGTGGGGCCATCGCCCCGGTCGGCGGCTGGCACAGCACCGGTGATCGCGGACTGATCTGCGACGGCGAACTCTTCGTGGTGGGCAGGAGTAAGGAGATGCTGATCGTGCGGGGTCGCAACCTGCCGCCGTACGACGTGGAACGCTCGATCGAGGCAGTGGCGGAGGTCGGTCCCGGCCAGGCTGTCGTGTTCGCCGCCCCGGACGAGGGCCGGGGTCGGGAGTCGCTCGTCGCGGTCGTCGCCACGGCATCGGTTGATGCCGAGCAGTGCCGGCGAATCCGGGCGGACGTTGCCGCGCGGGTACGCGAAGATTTCGGGTTCTCCCTCGATGGCGTGGTGCTGGTGCCGAAAACCTCGATACCCCGCACCACCAGTGGGAAGATTCAGCGTCTCAAAACCCGCGACCGCTATCTGGCAGGGCGGTTACCGCCGCTGAACTGATCCCGGGAATCAGCAAATGTGCATCTTGGAGCAATGAGCCGTCTACTCGGGCAGGCTCACCAGCGGCGACTCAGCGCGACAGGACGAACCGGCGAACCGGCTCCGGCCAACTCCAGGCGACCTCCGGCCGGGACTCCCGCATCGGGCCGATCGGGGTCTCCCACCTGGTGCCGATGGGGCCCAGCGGGCAGGCGGTCTGCAGCAGAAGTCTGGTCGTCGCCCGGCGCAGGACGTCATCGCCGGCCGCCATCTTCAGGCGCGCCCGGTTCTCCTCGGAGAGCCGATCCCACCAGGTCTGAAACTCGGCATCGAATGCCATGCGCGCGCGTCCCATCAGTCGTTGGCGTTTGACGAAACCCCGACCACTTCGGGTTGCTCTATTGCCGGGTCGGAACGCCGCGAAACCGCTTGGGAGTGTTTGCCACGAGAATGTGAGCGGTATCTCACGCGGCCGCACGTGACCTACACCGCGCCGGCGTCCTCACCCAGGTTGGTGTACTCCGGCACATCGGGTTGCGCCCCGGGTCCGGTGCTCCCGGCGTCGTTGCCGGTCTTCCAGTACAGATCGTCGGTGGGCAGCGGAGCGGGTCCGGTGCTGCCGGGGTTCTCGTTGGCGTCCCAGTAGTACGGCTCGGTGGGATCGGGCCAGACCAGCCCGCCGGAGTCGGCGGATGCCGTCGGTGCCGCGGTGAGGGTGATCGCGACGACGGCCAGCGGCGTCAGCGCCAGCTTGGTGAGGTTCACGAGATCGAAAACCTAGGGCAGGCAGGTGAAGTCAACGGGTACGGATGATGATCGGAAGATTGTCGGCAGGCATCGGTCCGGTGCCCCATGTCAACGGCAACAGGGCCGCCGGGGTGGCGCGGGACCGGCTCAGGTGATGGTCAGCCCGCCGTCGACGACGATCGTCTGGCCGGTGACATAGCCGGCCGCCGGCGAGGCCAGCCACACCGCCGTCGCGGCCAACTCGGCGGGATCACCGATGCGGCCCAGTACGATCCGCGGCAGCTGGCTGTCGAGATAGCCCGGCTTGTACTCGTCGGTCATCTCGCTCTTGAAGAAGCCCGGCGCCAGCGCGTTGACGCGAATTCCCTTGCGGGCCCCCCACTGCTGGGCCAGGTCGCGGGTCAGGCCCAGCACACCGGCCTTGGAGGCGCTGTAGGCGGCCTGCGGCAGGCCGCCGGTGGTGAGCCCGAGGATGCTGGAGACGTTGACGATCGCACTGCCCGGCTGCATCACCCGCGCACAAGCCTGCGCCATCCAGTACGAGCCGTGCAGGTTGACGTCGACCACCGCGCGGAACTGCTCGGGGGTCTCCCGGGTCGCCGGCACCGCGGTGCCCACGCCGGCGTTGTTGATCAACACATCCACCCGGCCGAACACCTCGATCGCCGAACCCACCAGCGCCTGACACTGTTCGGGGTCGGCCACGTCGGTCATCCGGGTGTAGACCCGGCGCCCGGCGGCCTCCACCAGCGCCGCGGTCTGCGCCATCCGCTCCACCCGCCGCGCACCGAGCACCAGGTCGGCCCCGGCCTCGGCGAAGGCCTGCGCGAAGGAGACGCCAAGTCCGGAGGACGCGCCGGTGACGACAACGACCTTGTCGGTCAATCGGAACGAGTCAAGGATGCTCATCGCGGACTCCTCAGCACCTGGCGGGCGATCGCGTACTTGTGCACCTCGGTCGGCCCGTCGTAGAGCCGGAAGGCGCGCATGTCGGAGAAGATCATGCCGACCGGCGTCTCGTCGGAGATACCCATCCCGCCCAGGATCTGGACGCAGCGGTCGGCCACCTTGAACAGTTCCTCGGACACGTAGGCCTTGACCATCGAGCTTTCGTGGCGGCCCTTGGCCCCGGTGTCCAGTGCCCAGCACGCCCACCAGATCGCCAGCCGACACTGCTGCAGCGCAATCTCGTTGTCCGCCAACATGAAACCGACACCCTGATGATCGCCGAGCGGCTTGCCGAACGCGGTGCGGGTGCGGGCGTAGTCGACGGCGATCGAATGGGCGCGAGATGCCGCGCCCAGCCAGCGCATGCAGTGCGTCAACCGGGCCGGGGTCAGCCGCAGCTGGGCGTAGCGCAACGCCTGGCCCACCTCGCCGAGCACCGCATCGGCCGGCAGTCGCAGGTCGCGGAACTCGACCACGCCGTGACCCTGGACGTAGTTGCGGTCCATCGTGTTCATCACCCGCTCGAGGTGAATCCCGGGGGTCTGCCCGTCGCAGAGGAACAGCGTCGGCCCGTCGGCCCCGTGCGGGTTGGGTGCGAGCCGGGCCATGATGATCCAGGTCCTCGCGCCGTCGGCACCGGTGATCAGCCACTTGCGGCCGTTGATCACGTACTCGCTGCCGTCGAACACAGCCTCGGTGGCCAACTGGCCCGGGTCCGAACCGGCGCCGCCGGGTTCGGTCATCGCGAACACCGAGCGCTGCCGGCCGTCGATGACCGGCACCAGGAAGCGTTCCACCTGTTCGTCGTTGGCGATCTTGCCCAGCACGAACATGTTGCCCTCGTCGGGGGCGGCGCAGTTCAGCGCGACCGGCCCCAGCGTCGACCAGCCGGCGGCCTCGAACAGCACCGCCTGCTCGCGGTGCGAGGGCTCGCGGCCGCCGAACCGGCGCGGCGCCTGGAAGGTCAGCAGACCGGCGTCCCGGGCCAGCCCCACCAATTCGGTGCGCAGGTCCTCGTCGGGCCCGTGCCGGGTCAGCCGCGGATCACGCTCGTACGGCACGATCTTGTCGACGACGAAGGCGCGGATCTCGTCGCGCAACGCCGCCAGGTCGGCCGGGATCTCGAAATCGATCATCGCTCTCCGTCCATAATCGCCAGTGCCCGCTCGAACAGCCGCACCGTCGCGATGTGCAACCGATCGCCAATCTCCTTGGGCGCCAGGCCCGCAGCGGCCCGCGCGTTCGAGCCCTCCAGGATGATTCCCAGCTTGAAGCAGGCCAACACCGTGTACCAGTCGATGTGGGTCAGGTCGCGGGTGGTGTTCTGCGCGTATCGGGCCACCAACTCGTCCGGGGTGGCCAGGTTCCCGGCGTCCATCAACACGTTGGTCAGCACCGAGTCGTGGCCGGGGTCGTACCAGGTCGCCAGCATCCAGCCCAGGTCCAGCAACGGGTCGCCGATGGTGCACATCTCCCAGTCGACGATCGCCACCACCTCCGGGCCGGTGGGGGAGAACATCACGTTCGCGGCGTGGTAGTCGCCGTGCATGATCCCCGGCGTCCAGGCCCCGGGCTGGTTCTGCTGCAGCCAGGTCGCCACCGCCGCCACGTCGCCGATGTCGGGTCCCGGGTAGGCCTCGATACCGCTGTAGGACTCCAACTCCGAAAGCCAGCGCGGCACTTGGCGATCCAGGAACCCGTCCGCCTTGCCGAAGTCGGCGAGGCCGACCGCGACGTGGTCGACGGCGCCCAGTCGGGCCACCGCGTCGGCCATCGACAGGCCCATCTCGTGCCGGATTCCGGCATCGCCGGCGTGCAGCGCCGGCAGCCCGGAACCGGCGTTGAACCCGTCGACCGGCTCCATCAGGTAG